>JBKICS010000350.1:0-20403 GCA_046567015.1 Acidobacteriota bacterium
GGCGGCGCGGGGCAGTTCATAGGTAGCGGCGGCGCCCTTGATGCTGTGGGCGAGGCGCAGGGCGGTCGCGGCGTCGCCTGCGGCCATGGCCTGGCCCAGGGCTAGGCGTTGGCGCTGCTGGATTTCGAGAAACTGGGCGAAGATGGGTTCGAGGGTCCGGCTGACGCGCACGGTTGGGCGCGGCGGCTTGCGATCGGGCATGGCCGACTCCTTTGGGCACAGTACGCTTGACGGCGGCCAGGCAGGCATTTAGGTTTCGGCCGCGCGCCCGTGGCTCAGCTGGATAGAGCATCGGACTTCGAATCCGACGGTCGGGCGTTCGAATCGCTCCGGGCGCGCCAGGAATTTTAAGGGGTTGGCTGTGATGGCTGCCCCTTTTTTTGTCGCAGCCGCGCCTGAACCGCCCCCGCGCCACTGTCCTAATCATGGCGCAGGCATCCGAGACGAATCTAACCGAGGCAAGGGGCGAGGAAAAGAGCCTCGCCGGCCCTCCCGGAGGCGCGCAACCAGGCCGGACCTCTGCTCCGCCGCGATCCCCCGGGCCTCGGGAACGCCGCGCCGCTCAGGCGGATTTTGTCCGGCCGGGCCAGCGGGAACCCAGGATAATGGCGAGGGTGCAGGCGATGCAGGCCAGGTCCAGGGCCAAGACTGCCCGGTTGCCGTGGCCGCTGTAGAAGGCCAGGAGGCCGTCCGCCAGGTCATAGGGGTTGGTGGCCGGAAACGGTCCGCGAAACGGCCAGGCAAGGATGATGGCCTGCGTCAGGTCCAGCAGCAGGTGCGACAGCCACAGCAGGGCCACGGCCAGCCAGACCGGTCCAGGCCGGACGGCGCGCCGGAAGGTCGGCCCGGCCGCCAGCGCCGCCAGGAGCAGGGCGTAGAGCAGCAGGGTGTGGCCAATGCCCTTGCTCGAGGTGCGCGCCAGCAACATGCCGGTCTTGTCGATCAGATCCGGGCCGTAGCTGGCCAGCAGCAGCAGCGGCCAGGGCACGGATCGGAAAACGGTCTTGCGGGCCAGTACGGCCAGGGCGGCGTGTCCGAAAATCATGGCTCTGGCGGTAGCAACCCCGGCGTGCGCTGTAAATGCTCTTCGCGACCGATCCGGCCGCCAGGAGGCGCGCGCTTTATTGCAGTTTCGCCATGTTCCCTTGCCGGAGGGTGGAGCAGTGACTAGTGTTGCCTGTCCGCGTAATCCATCAGGAGGCAACCATGGGCTTGTTCGAACCGCATCATCTGATCCTTATCCTTGTGATTGCATTGATAGTCTTCGGTCCTGGAAAGATCGGCGACCTCGGCGGCACGCTCGGCCGCGGCCTGCGCGATTTCAAGAAGGCCATGCATGAGGAAACGCCCCCGGCCCCGGCCCCGGCCGCGCCGGCAGCCCAGGTCCGGGAGGCGCAGCCGGTGGCGGGAATGGTCGAAGCGCCGGCCCCGGCCGCAGCCGACAAGCACGTCGCCTAGTCACAACCGCCGGCCGGTCCGGTCGTCCGGGACGGGTCTGACCGGACACGCGCCGGTCCTGTCCTGGAGTCCCCATGAGCGAAGCGTCCGACCAGCAGCCTGCCCGGGCGTGCGATACCGCCAAGACGCCCCACTATTACCGGTTCCATGCGCCGCTGATCCATCTCAACGCGGTGTTCGGCAACGACTGGTTTGCCCTCAAGGCCGAGGCCTTTGCCCGTTTTTTCGGCACGCCCGTGTTTCTCGTCACCCAGACGGTCATCGTGGCGATCTGGATCTGTTTGAACGTGTTCGGGTCGTACAAATTCGACGTCTACCCGTTTATCCTGCTCAATCTCGCCTTCAGTTTGCAGGCGGCCTATGCCGCGCCCCTGATCCTTTTGGCCCAGACTCGGCAGGCCGACCGGGACAAGGCCAATGCCGAGGCCGACGCCAGGCACCGGGAAGACCTGGCCAGGGCCGTGGAGCTGCGCCAGGCGCTTGTGGCGCAGCAAAACGAGCATCTCATGGAATTGATTGAGCAGAATACGCAGCTCACGGAGACCGTCAGGGATCTCGGCCAGCGCATCGAGGTTCTGACCCGGGAAGTGCATGCGCGCGTGGTCCGCAAGGAGCGGCAAGGGGAGGCGGCGCGGCGGGTGTAGCCGGTCCGGCAGACGGGCGGGCTGCGGGCGAGTTCGATCCAGCTTCCCGCCGCCCCCCTCCCCTGCCCCGGCCAGGCCCGGCCTGACCCGAAAGTGGACCGGATGCGGTGCTGGCAACAGGTGAAAACAGCCTTAACAAGCCGGATATCAAGCCTCTTTATTGTTTTTATCGATTTCTGCAACGCCAATGAAACACCCGGGCTCGGGCAGCCAGGCATAAAATAATGGCCATTTTGAATTTATTTTGGGCCGAACCCTTTACATTTGCCGCCAGGGGCGTATCTGTTGCGGGTTCAGTCTTTTCAACGAGCATGGATTTTTTGGATCTTGGGCTTTCTGATGTGCAGCTCCAATTGATACGAAAAGAAGTGCTAAAAACAGGAGCAACCCATGTCCAAGAAACTCTATGTCGGCAATCTTTCCTTCAATTCCACCGAAGACGACATCCGTACCCAGTTCTCCACCTTCGGCGAAGTCATGAGCGTCAACCTCATCACCGATCGTGAAACCGGCCGTCTGCGCGGCTTCGGTTTCGTCGAGATGGACGAAGAAGGCGCTCGCGCCGCCATCGCCGGCATGGACGGCAAGGATTTCGGCGGCCGCACTCTGAAGGTCAACGAAGCCGAGGACAAGCCCCGCTCCGGTGGCGGCGGCAACCGCGGCGGCAGCCGCTGGTAGGCCCAAAAGCCTCTAGCCGCGCATCCCGATAAAAGCCAAGGGCCAGGAATTCGTTCCTGGCCCTTTTTGCGTGGCGCGGCCTGGGGGCGGCGTCGGGCAGCGTCTTTCGGGAGAAGCGCTTGGGACCGCCGGCGGGCGGGCCAGGGAGATCGAGGGCGTCGTCCGGCAATCGCAGCCCGGAAAAAAAGCCGCGAGGCATTGCTGGGAAGGTCAGGGATGATCCAAGGTGCGGAGCGCCCGGCGATCACTCCTCGGGGTCCCCCCCGTCCTACTCCCCGGCGGCGCGCTTGAGCTTGCGAAAAATCGTGGTGCGGTCCAGGCCCAGCCGCTTGGCCGCCTCGCCGACCGAGCCGAAGTGCGTGATGGCCCGCTCCAGATACTCCCGCTCGAAGGTCGAAACGACGTCCTTGTAGGGGCGCTCCCAGTCCGCATCCGTTTGCGCCAGGCCCGCCCCGGCGGCGGCCTGACCCGACGTCGCCGGCGCGGCGGCAGGCTCGGCCGGGGGACTGAGCAGACACTCGGTCACCCGCATGGCCGTTGGCAGGTCGTCGGATTCGATCTGGCCGCTGTCGCAGGTGATGACCAGGCTCTCGATCAAGTTTTCCAGTTCGCGCACGTTGCCCGGCCAGTTGTAGTGGGCCAGGATGCGCTCGGATTCGAGCGCCAAGGTGGTGCGTTTGCGGTAGCGCGAGCCAAAACGCTGCAAAAACATCCTCGCCAGGGGCAGGATGTCGTCCGGCCGGTCGCGAAGGGGCGGAATCTCCAGCACGGCCACCCGCAGCCGGAAAAACAGGTCGCTGCGAAACGACCCCACCTTGGCCTCGGCCTCCAGGTTGCGGTTGGTGGCGGCGATGACCCGCACATTGGTCTTGCGCGACCTGCTCGAGCCGACCGGCGTCAGCTCCCGGTCCTGGAGCACGCGCAGGAGCTTGGATTGGAGCGGCAGCGGCATCTCGCCGATTTCGTCGAGAAAGATGGTGCCGCCGTCGGCCATCTCGAAAAACCCCACCCGGCCCTTGGGATGGGCTCCGGTGAAGGCCCCGGGGGCATAGCCGAACAGCTCGGATTCGATGAGGTTCTCCGGGATGGAGGCGCAGTCCACCTTGACGAAGGGCTTCTCCCGTCGGGGACTGGCCTCATGGATCATGCGAGCAAAAAGCTCCTTGCCGACTCCGGTCTCGCCCAGCACCAGGGCCACGGCGTCGGTGGCCGCGATGCGCCGCAGTAAGTCCATCAGCCGCTTCATGGCCGAATTTTCGGCGATAAAGCTGGTGATGCCACCGCCTTCGCGGATAAAAAAATCCATCTGGTGCTGGTAGGTCTCGATGAGCTCCTGCTGGCGCGAGATGCGCTCGCGCATGCGGGCCATGAGCGTGATGTCGCGGGCGTAGAGCACGACTAGGCTCACCTTGCCGTCGGGGTCGCGCACGGGCTTGCCGTCGATGGTCATGGAGCGGTTGTCGCGGGTGACCTGGATGGAGGAGGCGGGGCGGCCCGTGGCCACGATCTCGGGGGTGATGGGGGCGATGTTGAAAAGCCCCTCTTTTTTGAGTTCCTCGACGTTTTTGCCGATGAGTTCGGCCTTGCTGATGCCGGTGAGTTGCTCGTAGGCGGCGTTGGCCTTGAGGGCATAGCCGTCGCGGTCGGCAATGAACACGCCATCCTCGATGCTGTCGAGGATGGCGTCGAGGTGGGCGGCCACGGGATCGGGGGGCATTCGTACTTTTTTTCTCAAAGGTGCCCCCTAATGGTGGCGATTGCGTCACACTTTTCCCAAGCGCGGGTCTTACCCCGGATGCAATAGCGCAACCAGTGGCAAAAGCGCAACATGTTGCAAAACTGCCAACCCCCTGGTTTTGCACGATTAGGGCGAAAATCGGCCCAATTTCATGCTGCCGATTTGCAACATTCCCGCCTGGTTTGGACCATTCGTCGGATGAATATTTTTGAGAATCAATGAAATCAGATGGTTGGACGGTGTGGCACGCCTGTTGCTTATAGAGAGGCAAGAGCGAACGAAGCACTGCAAATCAACTGCACAGTTTTTATAAAGGAGATCGCCATGAACGCCGCCGCCACCACCGCCAAGACCCGCCTCACCGTGAAGCCCCTGGAAAACTACACCGTCGAAGGCATCAGCGAATGTTCCGCCTGCGGCCGCTCGGTCAAGATGCAGCTGCTGATTGAAAACGACAGCATCGTCGATGCCGGTGGAACGGTCGAGAGCTGCGGCTACAGCCGCGAATGCATGGCCGCTCTGGTCGCCACCGTCCGCGGCATGAACGTCATGGATGCCCAGACTGTGTCCAGCGAAGATTTTCAGCCGCTCATGACCCGGGTCATCGAGAAGCTCGGCTGCGACAATTGGTGCGTGGCGGCCTTGCGCATCGCCCTGCGCAACTATCGCCTCCGGGAAGCGGCCTAGGCACCCCGCTCCCCAGCATCGGACCCAACCCGCCCCACGCGGGTGTCCGAATGAGGCCGGGAACCGACCGCCGCTAGCGGTTCCCGGCCTTTGTCGCGTCTGCCGGCCGCCTTGTCAGACGCGCTCCCCCGGGGCGGACCTGCGCCCGCCCAGGCCGTAAACCTCCCGGCGCTGCCGGCGCTCAATGGCCAAGCAGCAGCCAGTTCGGGGCCACGCTGGCGCCGGTTCGCCTGACCGTCTGCCGCCAGTTGGCCGCGATGGTGCGGGTGTTGTTGAGCGTGAGCCGGTTGTCGGCGGCGTCGGCCGCCGTGGAGAGCACCCCGGTGGGGTAGCCGGCGTAGCTCACCTCGGGATTGGACCAGTAATTGACCCGGGTGCAGCCGCCCGTGCAGGCGTAGGCCATGATGGTGCGGAAGGGGGGCGAGGCGCTGGTCTGCTGGTAGCCGTAGGCATAGGGGTAGAGGACGGGGGGGGAGACAATGGCCCGGTTGTGGTTCGCCCCCTGGTTGTGGCCGCATTCGTGGGCCAGGGAATAGTAGCCGGTGGCGCAGTCGTAATGCACGACGTTGAAGGCGTTGGCGGAAAAGTCCGTGGCCGTGGAGGTCATGAGGTAGCCCAGGCCGCAGTAATTGACGTTGTTGATGAGCAGGGAGACGATGTCCGCCCCGTACTGGTCGCGCAGGGCATGGATCTCGTCCATCTGGCCGTCGTTGGTCCCGCGCAGGGCGGCCAGGGCCGTGTCGAAACCGTTGGCCCCGGTATCCTCCACATAGGCGACTTCCTGGGCATGGACCAGCCGGAAGCGCTGGATGACGTTGCTGTTGGCATAGCCCTGGTTGGTTTCGCTTACGGCCAGGGCGATAAGCGCCTGCATGGCCGCTTCGCCGCCGGCCGCCGCCTTGGCCGAGGGCGTGTAGAGCACCATGATGTCGATGGTCGAACCGTCGTCGGCGACGGTGGCTGCTCCTGCCGTGCCCTGGGCCGCGTCCGAGGCCGCCGGTCCGGCATCGGGCGGCAGCTTGTCCTCTTCGTCGGGGTAGCTTGCCTGGTCGATTTCCCGGATGACGTAGACCCCGTCGCCGGCCGGGGCGATCTCGTAGAGCAGCCGGCCCGAAGTGCGCACGATGCCGTAGAGCGTGCCGCCGGTGTTGGCGACGCGGGTCTGGCCGCCGGTCGCCGCGTCGTTGTCGCCGATAAGGATCGTCGTGTCGCCTGTGCCCACCTTCTCCGACGTCTTGGGCGTCACGTCCACGCTGACGTCGTCAAAAAGGTTGAAGGTCAGTGGGCCGGTCGGGACCGCCGCCTTGCGGTCCGCCGCCGTGCCCGGGAACAGGGCGGTCGTGTCCACGGCGACATGCCGGCTGCGCACGGACCGGATGTTCGTCTTGGCCGACGCCGCGCCCTTGGCGGCTTGGGGCAGGGCGTCGGCAGTGACGGCCGTGAAGATGCCCCGGCCGGAAGCGGCCCAGGCCGTGCCCGGGAACCAGGAAACACAGGCGAATATCAGGAGCAAGGCGATTCGAAGGAAGTGCATGGCGTCCTCCCCGGACACGGATTGAAAGGCGCCGGCAGGAATACGGGATTTCTCCGGACACTGGGCCCGGCAGGCCGGGCTCAAATCAGAAATTAGTGCCTGTTTGCGGGAAAGAGAAGGCCTTGCCGGCTACAATCGCCGCAGCCAGGCCACGACGCCCAGCAGCGCCAGCAGCGGATAGAGCGGCCACAGCACGCCGAGCCACAGGCACACGGCCACGGCCACGGCCAAAACGCCGGCGTAGAGGCTGGCTTCGAGATAGGGGCCAAGGCCGCGCAGGGGGCTGGCCCAGCCCTGGAAATCGAGCAGCGGGGAGGGCGGGCGGCGCTCCTGGTCCCGGGGCGCGGGGGCAGGGCGCGCGGTTTCGGTCCGGCCGGCCCGACGGACGCCCGGGGCGTCCCGACCTGTCTCGGTCGCCGGGCGCGAGGCTGACGCCGGCCCGGAAGCGTCGGCTTCCCCGGTCTCGTCGCCAACGCCCCGGCCGGACTGGAGCTTGTGCCCGCACAGCTGGCAGGTCAGCCGATCATCGGGGTTCGGCGCGCCGCATTTATTGCAGCGCATGGAGGGTGACGCCTGGGCGCTTCGTTGACATCATCGCAAGCAAGCATAAATGGAAATGAAGCGCCCCGCCACCAAAACAAAGGAACGCGCATGGAGACGACCCTGACCGGCTATTCCGTCAATCCGGTGTGCTGCAACGGCTGCGGCGCGTGCGCCGCCATGGCCCCGGAACTGTTCAGCATGGACGAGGTCAGCGAAAAGCCCGTGCTTCTGCTGGCCGAGGCGCCAGTGGCCGAAGTGGAACGGGCCATGGCCTTTTGTCCCCACGACTGCATCGAAATGGGCTGACCGGCCAGCCGGTCCGCAGGCCCTAATGCCCTCGCGCCGTCGTCCGATAGGCACCTGGAGGCGGCGCGATCGCGCCGGCCGGGGAGGCTGCCATGACGCGGCGCGCACGGTTGACCGTCATCGAGGCCCTGGATCGCCTGGGGCTGCTCAAATACCTGCTGACCGGGGGAATCGTCGTCCTGGCCTTTGTCCTGACGGCCGGAGCCTTTTGCTACGAGCAGTTGCAAAACCGCCCGCCCAGGCTCTCGGACGCGGCCAAGGCCGTCCTTGTCCGGGAGGTTCCCGCTTCGGCCGGGGCGGGCCATGCCCTGCGCGCCCCGGCCAGCCGGCTGACGCGCTACGCCGCCACGGACGAGACCCCGAATGGCTTTTCCTTCTATGACATCTCCGACCGGGAAACGCCCCAATCCCTGGCCGACAAGCTGGCCGGCAAACACTTTCGCACCCGGCGCGGCCAGGGCCAGTCCTGCAATTTCGCCTATCCCCTGACGACGCCGGCCGGCGACCGGGAGGCCGTGGCCGCCTACATCCGCGAACTTGGCCGGGACTGCTGCGCCGTGGCCCAGGTCCTGCCGGGCCAGCTGGCCACCTACGCCTTTGTCCGCGCCACGGACCGGAGCCTGGCCCAGCCGGACAGCCCCATCTCCGGGGCCGCCGTCTTTTCCGAAGTGGGCGGCGGTCTGCTGACGCTCAACCTGCGCTTCTCCGACAATGCCGAAGGCTATGCCGCAAGCCTGGCCGAGCATCTCAACGCCCGCTTCGGCCCGGCCTCGCCCATGGGCCGCGACGGCTCGGCCTGGGCCCGGGACAAGGGGCTCATCACCCTGGCCAGAACCGGCCGCAGCCTGCAGGTGGCCGTGTATTTCGCCGCCAATATCGAGCGCCACGCCGCCCACGCGGCCCGGCTGGCCGACCGGCCCCAGCGGCCGCGACCGCCGGCCGTCGGCCTAGCCATGGCCGAGGCCCGCTGAACCGGGAGAGCGAAACAAGGCAGGGGAGGGGGATCAGGCGATCAGGCGCAGCCAGCCCAGGGGCTCGCCGTCGGCATCGGGGGCAAGCAGCACGTCCGCCGCGGCCGGCACGGCCGGCTCCCCGGGAAAGGCCTCGGCAAAGGGCCGGCCGGCCAGATGCGCGTCGGGATAAGCGAGCAGCACCTGCCCCTTCGCGTCGACCACGGCCAGCCGGCAGGCAAACGCGCGCAACACGGCGGAAAGAACGGATTTGTACAAGGTCGCGGCCGCGTCGGTGGGGCAGGGCTGTTGCCGGCTGCGACGGGTGATGGCCATTTCCAGGTTGGCCTTGAGATCCAGCAATTTGACGGGCTTTTGGATGTAGCCGGCCGCGCCCGTGCCGGCCACCCGCTCCATGATGTCGCGGTCCACGGCGGCGGTCAAAAAGATCACCGGCACGCCCAGGGTGTCGATGATGTCCTTGGCGGCGGTGACGCCGTCCATGGCCCCGGCCAGATTGATGTCCATGAGCACCATGTCCGGGGCCAGGGCGCGGGCGGCATCCAGGGCATCCTCGCCGGTGGCCACCACGCCGCGTACGCTGTAGCCCAGGCGTCCCAGAATCTTTTCCGCCACCCGGGCCGAAAGCGCATCGTCCTCGACGATGAGCACGGATCGTGACCTGCGGCCTGTCTCCTCCATGTCTGCCCTCCGAAAGCCGCTACGTCCTAGCCGTTGTCGGCCAGCAAGATTTTTTTGTGGGCGTCCTGGATCTTGTAGTACAGGTCGTCCATCTCCGCCGGCTTCATGAGATAATCGAAAGCCCCTTGCTCCATGCCCCGGATGGCCACATCGACGTTGGCATGGCCGGTGAGCATGATGACCTCCACCCGGGGGTGGGCCTGTTTGATGCGGGTGAGCGTCTCCATGCCGTCCATGCCGGGCATCTTGACGTCCAGGAGCACCACGTCCACCGGGTTCTCGTCCAGCGACGCCAAGGCCTGCTCCCCGCTGTGGGCCAGGGAAACCACCAGCCCCCGGCGCATCAGCCGCTTGCGCAAGGTTTCCACGTAGCTCTCTTCGTCATCCACCAGCAGTACCCGCACGGACTCGCTCACGGACTTCCCTCCGATCAGACTTTACAAAGCGTCCATTTCATAGCTGCGCACCGGGGGAAAAGCAACCGCGGGCATTTTGACAAACGCCCTCCCGGGAAGGATACTGGCCGGCACAAGGAGAAAAAAATGCGCGAGCTTGACCGCAACGCCCTCATGGGTCTGGCCCGGCTGGCCGGACATGCCGTCCTGGAAATCTACCACAGCGACTTTTGCGTGGAAACCAAGGCCGATGCATCGCCCCTGACCACCGCCGACCTGCGCTCCCGCGACATCATCATGGCCGGATTGGCCCAGCTCTTTCCCGATGTGCCGGTGGTGTGCGAGGAAACCGCCAATGCCCCCTACGAAACCCGGAAAGGCTACACCCGCTGCTTCGTGGTCGATCCCCTGGACGGCACCAAGGAGTTCGTCAACCGCAACGGTGAATTCAGCGTCTGCATCGGGCTGGTGGAAAACGGCCGGCCCATCTTCGGCGTCATCCACGCCCCGGTGGCCGACATCGTCTACGCCGGCGGCCCGGACATTCCGTCCGTCCGCCAAGTCGCCGACGGTCCGGTCGAACCCATTCGAACCCGCCGACCCGCCCCGGACGAGCCGCTGATTATCATGGCCAGCCGCTCCCACCCCTCGCCCCAGCTCGCCGCCTACCTGGAACGCTTCCCGGGCGCAAAGCGCGTAAGCCGAGGCAGCGCGCTGAAATTCTGCGCCCTGGCCCAGGGCGACTGCCACCTCTATCCGCGCCTGGGGCCGACCTCGGAATGGGATACCGCCGCCGGCCACGCCATCGTGCTCGGCGCGGGCGGGGCCATGACCGCCCCGGACGGCTCGCCCTTCGTCTACAACAAGCCGTCGGTGTTAAACGGCCCCTTCGTCGCCCACAGCCTGGACCCAGCAGACGAGCGTTTGTATATGCGATAGAGAAGAGAAGACAGAAGAGTGCCTCCGGCGGCCGGGGGCCTGAGGCCCCCGGCCCCCCCGACTGGAGAAGTTTTTAAATGGGGATTGGGGCTGACTGGCAATCCGGTCGGTAGCGGGCCGGGCGGCGCTTGGCCGGAAGTTTCGTGGTTCCGGCGGCTGGGGCTGCGAGAAGAGATGGCGGAAGCGCGCCTCTGGCGGCCGGGAGCCTGAGGCCCCCGGACCCCCCGACGGGAAGAGGTTTTTTAAGGGGTTCTTGGCGGGGGCGGCTCTTCGGGCGCGCTGCCGGCCGACCGGTCTCGGGCGGCGAAAGAACAAGGCCGCCAGGACCGGTCGGTCCTGGCGGGTGCGCAGGGCGGGGCCGTTGCCTCGGTTAATGGGTTGTGTACAAAATGCGCCGCAAATGGCGGTCGGACAGCCCGTACAGGTCGCGCAGGGCGAAAAGGTCCGCGCCGTCGCGGTGGCGCTGCCGGATTTCGTCGTCACGCCGGCGCTTTTTTGACGACGTCCCCTTGGGGATGTCCAACCGGCAACCGCCCCAGGCGGCGATCAGGGCGTCCAGAGCGGCCCGGGCGGCTTCGGCCCCCAGGCTTTGCGCCAATGTGCTCTCCAACTCGGCTTCACGCATTGCAACCGTCTCCGTGGTCTTTGGGTGGAACAGCGGCCTTGCCTGGCAGGACAAATATTCCTAATAGGAATATTTGTCAAGAATAATATGCCAAAAAAGGAATGGACATTTCCTCCCGGCCTGGGGCACAACGCGACTATGATCAGACTCGACAATCCGCAGCCTCCCCTGGAGGACGGTCCGTTTCGCACCGAGGAAGACCAGTATTTCTGGCGCGCCCTGGTGGAACTGGCAGCCATGGAGGAAGCCAATCAGGGCGACCTGGCCGCCTTTGTCGGGGTGAGCCAGGGCTATGTCAGCAAGATCCTGGCCGGCAAGCAGGTGCCCAAGGCCCGGCTGCGCCGCCGGTTCGCGGAATTTTTCGAGTTGTCTTATGAGGATATGGTGACCCTGGGCCGGCAGCGGCTGGAGGCTTTGCCCTACCCGGCCGAGGGGCCGCCGCCGCGGCGCTGCCAGGTGCGCGAACCGGCCTACGGCGCGGGCGAGGCCCAGGCCCGGGGCGGCGGCGGAGAATCCGCCGCCCTGCGCTCGATCCTGCGCGGCCTGCGGGCCCGGGAGGCCCGCGAGGGCAGCTACACCGAGGTGCCCCTGCGCGAGGCCACCGCCTCCATGGGCGGCGGCTCCACCGAGACCGGCGACCGCACCCTGACCTATCTGAGCTTTCGCACCGAGTGGATACGCTCCAAGGGCAACCCGGAATACATGACCGCCATCCGGGCCTTCGGCGACAGCATGGAACCCACCATCGCCGACGGCTCGGTGGTGCTCATCGACGAAGGACGCCGCCAGTTCGTCAAGAACAAGGTCTATTACCTGCGCCACAACGGCCAGATGTACATCAAGCGCCTGGTGGACGTGGGCGGCCAGCTGGGCATCGCCTCGGACAACGACAACAACGTGCTGCTCGTCTCCGACGCCGACGATTTCGAGATCATCGGCCGCTGTATCTGGACTGCCCGGGAATTGGACTGATTCCTTTTTAAGGGCATTATTTGGAATGTTATTCCAAATAAAAAGGCCCCGCCACGGCGGGGCCCGTTCGGTTCACGACCAAAAGCCAGGAGTCTAGCGGCCCTCTCCCAGTCTGCCGCTGCGAAACGCCGCCACCAGCTCCTCCAGGGCGTCCACCTGCCGGGACAGATCCTCCACCACGCCGGCCGATTCCCGCATGCCCTGGGCGATCTCCGACGACAGCCGGCTGACGGCCTCCTCGGCCCGGTTGATCTGTTCGCTGGTGGCCGACTGCTCCTCGGCCGCCGTGGCGATGCCCTGGACCTGATTGGACGTCTCGTCCACCAGGGCCACGATCTGGCGCAGGGCCGTTTCCGAGGCCCCGGCCAGCTCGGTGGCGTTGCCCACGGCCCGGGTCGCCTCGTCCGCCTTGGCCATGCTCTCGCGCGTCCCGGCCTGGATGGCCCCGATGGAGTCGCCGACCTCCTTGGTGGCGGCCATGGTCTTCTCGGCGAGCTTTCGCACCTCGTCGGCCACCACGGCAAAGCCCCGCCCGGCCTCGCCGGCCCGGGCCGCCTCGATGGCGGCATTTAAGGCCAGCAGGTTGGTCTGGTCGGCAATGTCGGAAATGACGTTCATGATGGCCCCGATGGCCTGCGCCTTGTCGCCGAGCTGGTCCATGCCGGCCTTGACCTCCCGGGACACGGCGTCCACCCGGCTGATGGCGGCCAGGGATTTTTCCACCACCGCGCTGCCGTCCACGGCCTGGGACCGGGCGTCGTTGGCCTTGGTCGAGGCGGCGGCGGCGTTTCTGGCCACTTCGAGCACCGTGGCGTTCATCTCTTCCATGGCCGTGGCCGTTTCAGTGGTGCGCCGCTCCTGTTCCTCCACCGAGGCGGTGACCGTGGTGATTTCCCGGGAAAGCTGTTCGGCCACGTCGGTCAGGGCGTGCATGACCCCCTGCACGCGTTCGGCGGCCAGCAACAGCCCCTGGCTCTTGGCGGCCTCGGCCTGCTGGTGGGCTTGCCGGGCCTCTTCCAGGGCCGTGGAAGCCCGCTCGGCCTGGGCCATGGCTTCCGCGCCCTTGGCCTGGGCCTCGTCCAGGTTGGCCTTGATGCTTCCGCTCATGCTGGTCAGCGCTTCGCCGAGGGTCTGCAATTCGTCGCCGCTGGCGATGGTCAATCGCCGGCCCAGGTCGCCCTTGGCCACGGCGGCCGCGAATTCCATGCACTGGCGCAGCTTGCCAAGGACGGTGCGGCCGAGCAGCCCGACAATGGCCGCCAGGATGGCCAGGGTGACGGCCAGGGCGATGCCGGCGTTTTGCCGGGTGGCGGCGTTGGCATAGGCCGCGAATTCCGCCAGCGGCGCTTCGACGACAAAAATCCAGCCCGTCCTGGGGTCGCGGGTGACGGCGGCCAGGTGGTCGCCGGCGTCGTCGCGGTACTCCATGACGGCATTGCCGGTCGTGGCCAGGATGCGCCGGCCGATGGCGGTGGCGGCGAATTCCGTTTGCATCAGCAGGGACTTGTCCGGGTGGGCCAGGACCATGCCCTGGGCGTCCAGGATCAGGGCGTAGCCGGTCTGGCCGATCTTGGCGGCGGACAGGTCGGCCGTGAGGGAGTCGAGGTCCATGCCGCAATTGACGAGGCCCACGAGCTTGCCGGCCCCGTCGCGCACGGGCTGGGCCAGCACCACCACGGCCTTGCCGGTGGTGCGGCTGACAATGGCCTTGGACACCACATCGGCCTTGTGCTCTTGGATCACGGCGGCGAAATAGTCCCGGTCGGAGACGTTGACCTTGCCGATGGCGGTGGGGTTGGTCGACGCCTGGGCCAGGCCCTTGAGGTCGAACACATTGGCGTAATCCACGCCGACCATGCCCTTGACCACGGCGGTCAGCAGGGTGCTCGCCTCGGCCGCGCCCTGGCCCTGGGCCGCGGCCGCAAGCTGGGGCATGGTCGCGAAGCTTTCGAGCAGCTTGAGGTTGGCGGCCACCGAGCTGGTGACATCCTTGGCCATGGCCTGGCTCAAAATGGCCATGGACTGGCTTTCGACCTGCGTAAACGCCGATTTCACCGTACGATCGTTGAGGGTGACGAGGGCGGCCATGCCGATGACGACAATGCCGAGGATGGGGGCGAAGAATTTGGCACGAAGCGACAGACGCATGCGGATCCCTCCGTACGAACGTTCCCGGGTGCGAAAGCTACAACATCACACAGTTGTCACATTTCTGCCACAGGACCAGCATGCTGTCCATCCGGCAGCCAAATCTGATGATTACATTGGAAACGTATTTCGACGCTCCGCACGCCGTGGACTGTTGCATTGGACGCGACTAGAGGAGCTGCCTGTGTGGATCGAGCACGGCGACAACATTTGCTGCTCTATATAAATGCATGCAAGCGTTCTCGTGTATCTGTATGCTATCGGGACAGGGGACAGCTCAAACCTTTTTCCCGTCGGGGGGTCCGGGGGCCTCAGGCCCCCGGCCGCCGGAGGCACTCTTTTCTTCCCCCTCCGGCCGCCGAGGCCTCTTCCGCCTTCTCTCCAACAACCTACAATATCGGCGAGAACAGCCGGCTGACCATCACCCCGGTCTTGAAGACGAAGGAGCGGTCGGCATAGTCCTCGGCCGTGGCCTGGACGCACTGGGTGAAGTCGCGCAGCAGCATGGCTTCCACCGCGCCGATGAAGTCCGGATCGGCCACGGCCAGAGTGAGTTCGAAATTGAGGCGAAACGACCGGTTGTCGCAGTTGGCCGTGCCGACCGAGGCCATGACGTCGTCGACCAGGATGACCTTCTGGTGCAGGAAGCCGTCCTGGTAGCGGTAGAACTTGACCCCCAGGGTCTCCAGGTCGGTCAGGTAGGAGAACGAGGCCAGGTAGACCATGTGGTGGTCGGCCTTTTGCGGCAGCATGACCCGCACGTCCACGCCGCGCAGCACGGCGAGTTGCAGGGCCGAGACGATTTCCCGGTCCGGCACGAAATAGGGCGAGACGATCCACAGCCGTTTTTTGGCCGCCGAGATGGCCTGGAAGAAGAACAGGTCGCAGGATTCGATGTCGTCGGCCGGGCCGGTGGGCAGGACCAGCACGGGCATGTTGCCGCCGCCCGTTGCCGGCCGCATTTCCCAGTCAAGCGGCGGCGTCTGCCGGGTGGCCCAGTACCAGTCCTCCAGGAACGTGAGCTGGACCAGGGCCACGGCCGGGCCTTCGATGCGCACGTGGGTGTCGCGCCAGTGGCCGAGATGGGGATCCTTGCCGAGGTACTCGTCGCCGACGTTGTGCCCGCCGACAAAGGCCAGCTTGCCGTCGGCGACCACGATCTTGCGGTGGTTGCGGAAGTTGAGCTGCAGGCGGTTGCGCCAGCCGAGCGTGGTGTTAAACGGCGACACGCGCACTCCGGCCTGGATCAGCTCGTCCAGGTAGCCGGCGTCCAGTTTGTGGCTGCCGATTTCGTCGTAGAGCAGGCAGACCGTCAGCCCGGCCCGGGCCTTGGCCGTGAGCTTGTCCTTGAGGCGTTGGCCCAGGCCGTCGTCGCGGATGATGAAAAACTGGACCAGCACGTAGGCGGTCGCCGCGTCGATGGCCGCGAAGATGGCCTCGAAGGTGGCCTCGCCGTCGATGAGCAGGCGCACGTCGTTGCCGGCGGTAAACGGCAGCTCGGCCAGGCGTTCGAGCACCGGAACCAGCCCGGGCACGTGTTCGGCGTGGGGATCGGGCCAGGCCCGGGCGGCGTGGAGCTCCGGGGCCATGGCGTTGACCGCCCGGTCGCCGGCCCGGCGCGAGGTGACGTAGCCCTGAAAGCGGTTGCGCCCGAAAATCCAGTAAAGCGGCACGGCCACGTAGGGGAAGGTGATCATGGACATGACCCAGGCCAGAGCCCCCTGGGACGAGCGGGCCGTAAAAAGCGCCCGGGCGGCCGAGGCCGCGCCGAGGCAATGGCAGACGGCAAGGACGACAAACAGCACAGCACCTCCCCGGCCGGGTCGCTTGGCGCAATGGCGCATCGGACTTGACCGGCCTTCGCCTCCTTCTATACGCACATGATGGTCCGGGCAAGAAACGCCGGACCGTTCCCACTGTACGCTTACCGGAGGATTCCATGCACGAGCGTTCCATCGATCTGATCCTGTCCGCCCCGGTCCACGCCACGGACACCCTGGTGGGGCGCATTGAACACGTCATCGTCGATCCGTCCCACGGCCGGGCCACCTTTCTCGTGGTGCGCGAGGACGCGCTGCCAAACACCCTGCGCCTGGTGCCGGAAAAATACGTCGCCGCCGCCGACGACACGGGCGTGCGCCTGTCCATCGACGCCGCCAAGCTGGCCGGACTGCGGGAATACGTGACCACGCAGTACTATTCGCCGTCGTTTTTCCTGTCCCTGGCCGCCAGGGAGCATTGCAAGCTGCCCCTGGCCCCGTCGAGCTGGACCGTGGAGC
The DNA here is from genome assembly GCA_046567015.1 of Acidobacteriota bacterium. Lineage (GTDB taxonomy): Bacteria > Desulfobacterota > Desulfovibrionia > Desulfovibrionales > Desulfovibrionaceae > Solidesulfovibrio. The sequence goes on from JBKICS010000350.1 coordinate 16,599, forward strand.
GCCCGGCCACGCCCCAGGGTTCGGTGGCGCTGACCGGCCACGAGACGGTCCAGGCCACCGACGGCAAGGTGGGCCGCCTGGATGGCGTGCTGACCGAGGCCCACACCGGGCGCGTCGTCACCCTGCTTTTGCGCCAGGGCCATCTGTGGGGCGCACGCGAAGTGGCCATCCCGGCCGGGATGGTGGCGGCCTACGAGGACGGCGTCGTGCGCCTTGGCGTCGACACGGCCGCCGTGGCGGCCCTGCCGTCGGTGTAGCCGAGGGCGCGGGAAGGGGGAGGCAGGAAGAGTGCCTCCGGCGGCCAAAGGGCTGAGCCCTTTGGAATCCCACCTGGGCTGCAGGGGTGGTGCGGGTATTGCGTTGCGTCAAAAGAGGGCGCGGCCCGAGGCAGGCCTGTGGGGTGGAGCAAGAGCCTTTTGCCGGTGTCTTCGGTCGTGCCGGCACGACCGAAGACACCGGCTTTGTTTAGGCGGCGCGGCCGGCCGGCCCGGGCTGGCCGGACGGGTCCGGCACGGGCAGGACAAAGGTGAAGGCGCTGCCCGACCCGGGCACGCTCTCCACCTCGATGCAGACGCCGTGGGCGAAAAGCACCGCCCGCACCAGCGACAGGCCAAGGCCCAGCCCCCGCTTGGTGCGGCTCTTGTCGGCCCGGTAGAGGCGGTCGAAAATGCGCGGAATCTCATCGGGATGCATGCCCTCGCCGGTGTCGGACACCCGCACGGCCACGCCCGCGCCCAGCCGGGTGGCGGCAATGGTCACCTGGCCGCCCGGCGGCGTGTACTTGACGGCATTGTCCAGCAGGTTGGCCAGCACCTGGCGCAGGCGGTCGGCGTCGGCCACCACCTCCAGGGGGCCTTGGGCATGGTGGCGCAGCGACACCTGCTTTTCCTCGGCCGCGTATTCGTAGAGTTCCGCCGCCTCGGCCACCAGCCGGGCCATGTCCGTGGGGGCCAGATGCAGGCGCATGGCCCCGGTCTCGGCCTCGGAGATGTCCATGAGGATGCCGAGCATGGACACCATGCGCCGGGTTTCCTCGGCGCAGTCGAGCAGGGCCTCGCGCAGCACCTCGGGATCGCTCTTGGTGGCCGCCGTTTCCACGGCGGCCAGGGTGCGGGTGGCCGGGGTGCGCAGGTCGTGGGCCACGTTGTCGAGCGCCTCGCGCATGCCGGCGATGAGCGTGCGGATCTTGTCCAGCATGGCGTTGAAAAGCCGCGCCAGCTCGCTCAGTTCGTCGTCCACGCCGACTTCCGGCACCCGGGCGTCCATGCGGCCGGTGTCGATGGCCCGCACGGTGTCGATGAGATCCTTGATGGGTGTGAGCACCCGCCGGGCCAGCAGGAAGCCGGCGGCCAGGCCGAGCAGGGTCACCGGGAGCATGATGCCGGCGAAGATGACCCGGAACCGTCCCAACAGTTGTTCGCGTTCGCTGGCGTCCTTGCCGAGATAGACCGCGCCGCCGCCGGGCAGGGCCCGGCAGGCCACCTCGATCAGTCCGCCCGCGTCGGCCGGGTCGGGCAGGAAAAACCACTGCACCGACTGGTCCGGGGCGACGGGCAAGGTGTCGGGCAGGGGATGGTTGTCGTCGGGCGTGAGCTGGAAAAGACGCGCCCCGTCCGGGCCGTCCACCCGCAGCAGATACTGTTCGACGTCGATGTTCTCCCGTTCCAGGCGCAGGAAATCGACCAGCCCGGCCAGCCCCTTTTTCTGGCTCACCGAGGCGTATTCCCGCAGCTTTTGCCCCATGGCCGCCCGGTCGCCCTCGCGCACGGCGTCGGAGAGCAGGGAATAGGCCAGCAGAAACAGGGTCAGGGCGCTGAAAATGAAGATCAGCGAATACTGGGCGGTGAGGCGAAAGGTGGTGGAGCGGAAAAGCGGGCGGCTATTCCTTGAGAACATAGCCGACCCCGCGCAGGGTGTGGAGCAGCTTCTTGTCGTAGTCCCGGTCGATCTTGTTGCGCAGCCGGCACACCAGCACGTCCACCAGATTGGTCTGGGGATCGAAATGGTAGTCCCAGACATGCTCCATAATCATGGTCTTGGACAGCACCTTGCCGGGGTTGCGCATGAAATATTCGAGCAAGGCGAACTCGCGGGGCTGCAGCTGCATGGCCGTCTCTCCCCGGGTCACCTCCCGGGTGAGCAGGTTCATGGCCAGCTCGCCCACGGCCAGCCGGGTGGGCTCGGCGGCGTTGGTGGAGCGGCGAATCAGCGCCTGGACCCGGGCCAGCAGCTCGGCAAAGGAAAAGGGCTTGGACAGATAGTCGTCGCCGCCGGTCTCCAGGCCCCGCACCCGGTCCTCCACCGACCGCTTGGCCGAGAGGATGATGATCGGGGTCATGACCTTGCGCCGGCGCAGTTCCTCGATGACCTTGAGGCCATCCATGCCCGGCAGCATCACGTCGATGATGGCCACGGAATAGGGCTCGGTTGCGGCCAGATGCAGCCCGTCCGGGCCATCGGCGGCATGGTCCACGGCAAAGCCGCTTTGGCGCAGGCCTCCGAGGATGAAGGAGGCGATTTTTTCATCGTCCTCGATGAGGAGGATGCGCATGGGGCAAGTATCCTTGTCGCAGTGGTCGTCGGCCTGGGTCGCGGGCGACGACGGCCGTGGGGCGTACATCTCAGTATACATACTGGTCCACATAATGACCAGCGCTCGGCCGCGCCAGGGGGGATCCCCCCTTTTTTCATATTTGTAATCACGCGAGTCGGTCTGGTAACAAGCCGAAATTCCGCATGAAATGCATTTCTCGGTTGTAATCTAACCGTAAGCGACTGGCAAGGCGGCCCCGCCTAGAGCGACTCCCCTGCACCCCGGCGGAGGGCCCCGGGCCACGGGACGACAGGACCGGTTCCCGGGTACCGTCCCGGCCGGCAGGGCGCACCCGCCGCAACGCCAACTGCTGAAAGGATGTCATCGCATGAAAAAGATTGTCGTTTTTACCGTCGTCTCCTGCCTGCTCGCCACCTCCATGGCCTTTGCCGCCACCAAGAGCGCCGCCAAGAAGGCCCCCAAGGACGACGCCGCCACCTCGGCCGAGGTGGCCAAGACCACCAAGAAAAAGGCCAAGAAGCCGGCTGCGAAGCCGGCTGCCGCCACCACCGGCGCCGAGGGCAAATAAGGACGTTGACCCTGTCGCCGCGCGGCAGCTGCCTGGCGGCGTGTCCGGAAAAGGCCGGGGGTAGACCCCGGCCTTTTCGCGTTTGGCGCTGAGGCGGCCTCTCGGGCTGGGTCCGTTGGCTGCGCGGTTGTGCGCCGGGTCGGCGGGGATACCCTTGCTGCGGCCGCCGCGGATTGACAAAAGAGTTCGATTCAAGCAGGTTCAAGCATTCCCGATTCGCCTCGTCGTATTGCCGTCAGCGGCCGCCGCGAGGCGACCGAATTCGTTTTTTGCCCAAAGGACCGGTGCCCCCATGGCCATGATCGAATTTCATAACGTCCAGAAATGGTACGACAGCTTCCATGTGCTCAAGGGCATCACGGACTGCGTGGAACAGGGCGAGGTGCTCGTCATCTGCGGCCCCTCGGGCTCCGGCAAATCCACCCTGATTCGTTGCGTCAACCGCCTGGAAGAATACCAGAAAGGTCATATTCTCTTCGACGGCCACGACATCCATGGCGACGACATGGACGTCAACAAGTTGCGCTGCGACATCGGCATCGTCTTTCAGCAGTTCAACCTCTATCCCCACCTGTCGGTGCTCAAAAACATCACCCTGGCCCCGATCAAGGTCAAGAAGATGCCGCGCAAGGAAGCCGACGACCTGGGGCTGGCCCTGCTCGAGCGTGGCCGCAAGCCTTTTC
>JBKICS010000351.1:0-9938 GCA_046567015.1 Acidobacteriota bacterium
GACCGCGCGGGCCAGCCCGGCGATAAGGAGGGTCAGTTCTCGATCTGGCGCACCCGGGCTTCGATGCGCAGCCCGTATTTCTCGATCTTGGCGATCAGCGTCGGCCGGGACAGGCCAAGCAGCCGGGCCGCTTGCGAGCGGTTGCCGCCGGTGGCCTCCAGGGCCTGCCGGATGACCAGGTGGCCGAAACGGTCCATGAGCTCCTCGAAAAGGCCCTCGCGCCCCGAAGCCAGTTCGCGGTGGATGAAGTCCTCCATGGGCTCGCCGCCGACGCCCTCGCCGGAGGGGCCGGCGCGCAAGGGCTCGCCCAGGGCCTTTTTCACCTCGTCCGGGGACAGCGGCCCCCCCCGGCTGAAAATCAGGGCCTTTTTGAGCGTATTGCCCAGCTCCCGGACATTGCCCGGCCAGGAATGGGCGGTCAGCAGGGCCATGGCCCCGTCGCTGACCCCGGGATCGGCCTGGCCCATCTCCCGGGCCTGGCGGGCCAGGAAATAGCGCACCAAAAGCGGAATGTCGCCGGGCCGCTCGCGAAGCGGCGGCAAGGTCATGGTCACGACCTTGAGGCGATAATACAGGTCTTCGCGAAACTGCCCCTGGCGCACGGCCTCTTCCAGGTCGCGGTTGGTGGCGGCGATGATGCGCACATCCACGGGAATGACCTGCCGCCCGCCCAGGCGCTCGACGTTTTGCTCCTGGAGCAGGCGCAACAGCTTGGCCTGGATGCTCATGGGCATGTCGCCGATTTCGTCGAGAAAGACCGTGCCCCGGTTGGCCTGCTCGATCTTGCCCACCTTGCGGCCGGTGGCCCCGGTAAACGCCCCCTTCTCATAGCCGAAGAGTTCGGATTCGAGCAGCGTTTCCGGGATGGCCACGCAGTTGATGACCAGAAACGGTTTGTCCGCCCGGATGGAGTGCTGGTAGACGGCCCGGGCCACCAGCTCCTTGCCGGTGCCGGATTCGCCGCGCACGAGCACCGTGGCGTCGGTGGGGGCGGCCCGGCCGATGGCCTTGTAGAGCTCCTGCATGGAGGGGCTGCGGCCGATGATGGCGTCGGCGGCCACAGCGTCCTCGCCCTCGGCCCCGACCGCCACCCGGCTGCGCATGGAGCGGCCGGCAGCCACGGCCTTGTCGAGGAGCTTTAAAATCTCCGGGATGTCGAAGGGCTTCAATATATAGTCGTAGGCCCCCATCTTGGTGGCCTCGATGGCGATTTCCGTGGTGCCGAAGGCGGTCATGATGATGACCGGGAGCCTCGGCTCGATCTCGCGCATGGCGGCGTAGGCCTCCAGGCCCGAGATGCCGGACATGCGCACGTCCATGACCACGGCGTCGGGCAGGGCCTCGCGCACGGCGGCGATGCCGGCCTCGCCCGAGGAAGCCGTGCGCACGACGTGGCCTTCGGCGGCAAGCAACCGCTCGAAACTCTGGCGCAACTGGTGGTCGTCGTCCACGATCAGGATCTGTGCCATCCCCGCTCCCCTTCGTACGGAAACACCATGGTGAACGAGGCGCCCCGGCCTTCCGGGGACTGGGCCGTGATCCAGCCGCCATGTTCCTCGACGATGCGTTTGACGATGGCCAGCCCCAGGCCCGAACCCTCGCCCTTGGTGGTGAAAAACGGCTGAAAGATGCGCTCGAGCAGGGTCGGCGGGATGCCCGGGCCGGTGTCGGTCACCCGCACGGCCAGGACCGCGCCGTAGGGTTCCAGCACGCCGGTTTCCTCGCGGATGACGATCTCGCCGCCTTCCACCATGGCCTCGCAGGCGTTGAGCACCAGATTGACCAGCCCTTCCTTGAGTTGGTCCGGGTCGGCATTGATCTCGGGCAGCGGCCGGCCCCGGTCCACGGTCACCTGCACATTGTAGGATTCCAGGCGGTGCTTGAGCAGGGTCAGCGTCGTGTCCACCACGGCGGACAGGCTCACCGGCTGGGCCGTCAGCTTGGGCGGCCGGGCGAATTCCAGGAAGTTGCGCACGATGGTGTCGATATGCCCGATCTCCTCGGCAATGACCTCGAAGTCTTCCTGCTGCGAGGCATCGAGCTTGAGGCCTCGTTCCAGGGAAAAAAGCCGCATCTTGACCGAGGTGAGCGGATTTCGGATGGTGTGGGCCACTCCGGCGGCCAGCTTGCCGGCCATGGCCAGCTTTTCCGACTGCATGAGGTGGTCCCGGCTCTGCTCCAGGTCCATATGGGCCTGATCCACGTCCTTTTCCAGGTCGCGAAACATCTGGCCGATGGCCTTGACCTCGTCGGAAAGCCCGTTGGCCACGGCCTTGCCCCGCTCGCCCCAGGCCAGGCGGCGGATGGGATCGAGAATCTGGCCGACCAGGACGTAGGCCAGGAAAAAGCCCAGGGTGGCGTTTATGACCACGCCGACAACGGCCACGCCCATGACCAGATCGGTGCGCTCCAGGTAGACCTGGCTGGTATGGCGCATGCGCTCGCGGTAAAAGGACTTGAAGCGCTCGCACAAATCGCGCAGGCCGTCGAAATCGTCCCGCACGGCCCAATGCTGGCCCTTGGCCGCCTCCACCCGCCCCTGCTGGTAAAGGTCGATGACATTGTCCTTGGCCACGGCGTAGCGCTTGTAGGCCGAACCGATCTCCTCAACCAGGGTGGCGGCCTCGGGGGCGTTCAGTTCGTTGCGGATGCGCTCCAGCCACAACTCGAAGGCGCGCCGGCTCTCGGCCAGCTTCACCAGCCAGGACTGGTCCTGGCTCAGATAATAATACGTGGCATAGCCCTTCTGGTTGAGCAGGGCGTTTTCCAGTTCGTGGGCGGCGGTCAGCGCGGCCAGATCCTTGTCGGCGGTGGTGGTGTAGAGGTCGCGGGCCATGACCGCGTACCAGACCATGATGACAGGCCCGAGCATGTTAACGAACAGCAGCCCGCCAAGGAGCAGGTAGACCCGGGTGCGCAGCCCGAGGCCGGAACGGGATTTCTTCCCGGGAACCGGGACAGGGGTGGTCATGGACGATCCGTGGCCCCGCAGGGCGTTGGCCGCTGGCAGCGGCGTTGACGACGCCGCCAGTCCTATCGCGGCCGGCACGCCCTGGCAACGCCTTCCCGAAGAAACGACGCCCGGCCGCAAGGCGGCCTCAGATAAAGACGCCTCCGGCGGCCGGGGGGGATAATCCCCCCCGGACCCCCTTGATGGGAAAAAATTATAAGGGGTTCTTGGTATTGATTGGTAATCCGGGTGGCTGTGGAACAGGAGAAACCGTCGTCTGCGCTTGACGCGAACCAACTTTGCTGCATCGGCCAAAAGGGAGCCCCCTGCCCGCCCCCGCCAGGCAAGGCTTCAGGGGCAGGTGTAGCCTCTCCGCAACCCCCTACAAATTTTTCCCTTTGCAGGGGTCCGGGGGGATCATCCCCCCGGCCGCCGGAGGCCTCTTTCGCCTTCTCTCCCCGTACTTCCCGTCTTCCCTCCCCCGATACTACGCGGCCAAGGCCCTGCGCCGGCTGTCGCCGCTGGCGTCGCTGCCGCCGCGCAGTTCCACGATGAGCTGGCCCAGTTCCTCGGCCATGTCGGCCAAGGCGTGGGCGGCCCGGCTGGTGGCCTCGACCCCGGCCACGTTGTCCTCGGCCACGCCGCTTATTTCGGTAATGGCCCGGCTGATCTGCTCCGAGGCGGCGGACTGCTCCTCGGCCGAAGCGGCGATGGACTGCACCTCGTTGCTCGTGGCGTCGGCGTTGCCGACAATGGCCAGAATTGCCTCACCGGAGCGCCCGGCCAGGGAGTTGGCGTCGGACACGGCGGAAACAGCCTGGTCCATGCTGCGGATATTGCGGCCGGCCGCGTCCTGGATGGCCCGGATGCGGGTTTCCACTTCCTTGGTGGCCACCATGGTCTTTTCGGCCAGCTTGCGAACCTCGTCGGCCACGACCGCGAAACCGCGTCCGGCCTCGCCGGCCCGGGCGGCCTCGATGGCGGCATTGAGCGCGAGCAAGTTGGTCTGGTCGGCGATGTCGTTGATGACCCCCACCACCTGGCCGATGGACTGGGCCTCCTGGCCGAGATGGCCCATGTCGCCCTTGAGTTCGCTGGCGATGCCGTTGACCGTGGACATGGATTCGCCGGCCTGGCGCACCACCGTGGCCCCGGTGACGGCATTGTCGCGGGTGGTCATGGCTGCCTGGGCGGCCGAGCCGGCGCTGGCGGCGATTTCCAGGATGGTGGCGTTCATCTGGCCTACGGCGGTGGCCGTCTCATCCACCCGGCGACGCTGCAGCTCCACTCCGGCGGCCGCCTGCTCGGTCTGGCTGGACAAGTCCTGGGCCGCGCCGGAGAGCCGGCGGGAGATATCCGCCGCCCGCTCGGCCACGGCCTGCATCCGGGCCAGATGCTCGGCCAGCTCCTCTTCCTTGCGCATGGTGGCGTGCATGGCGTCCTCGGCCGCCTTCGCCTGCCGGGAAGCCTCGGCCTGCTTGTCCTCGACCTGACGCATGTTTTCCTTGAGATTATCCACCATGGCGGTGATGTCGTTGCGGAGCGCCGCGAATTCCGCCTCGAACCGGCCCGCCGGCCGGGCGGTCAGATCACCCGAGGCCACCTGCCTGGAATACGCGCCAAGGGCGGCCAACGAACCGGCAATGCCGCGAATGATCCACAGGATCACCGCCAGGACCACCAGTCCCAGGGCCGCCTGGACCCCGATCTGGGCCGCGTCCACCGTGGCCTGGATGCTGGCGCGTCGGGCCGCGTAATGCTCCTCGATCTTCTCGAAATGGGGCATAAGCCCCCTCCCGCTCTCCACCATGACCGCCGTGATTTTCTTGGCCTTGGCCGAAGCGTCCACATAGGCGGCGAAACTGCGCTGATAGGTGTCGACGACCGCGTCAAAGCCCTTCTTCTGCGCCGCCGTCAGATCCTCGCTGGCCGCGACCATGGCATGGAGATTTTTGACCCCGTCATTGACCCGCGAAACGTAGGAATCTTCGTCACGAAGCTGCCAGTTCTTTTCATGCCGGCGGATGGTGAGCAGCAGTATCTGAAAATCCTTGTCCGTCACCGGCTTGAACTTCTCGTCCAGATCCCGGGCGGCATAGACGAAATCGCGCATCAGGCCGTCGTGCTCGGTATAGCCCTTGGTCCGCTGGATGGCGGCCAGTTCCTCGAAGCTCTTGCGGTAGACGGCCAGTTCGGCCAGGGCCAGCCGGGCCTCGCCCGCCATCTCGCCGTCCAGGCCGGTCAGTTGCTCGACATCGGCCCGAACCTTGTCGGCATGGCTGAACACCGGCTCGACATAGGCCGGATCGAGCCGGATCAGAAAATTCTTCTCCTCGCGCCGGGCCTGCAGCAATTCCCGGTAGGCGTTGGCCGCATGATCCTCAAGTGATTGATACTTTTCGGTATAATGTTTGCCGATGCGCTCGGTGACCAGCGAGCAGACAAAGCCGAGGACGCACACGCACAGCAGCAGATACAACTTCTTCCGAACGCCCATCGCTTCCCCCACCGTTTCTCAAACGCTTCGAACCCGGCACAACCAACGCAGCATCTTCCCTCGGCAGGCTAAAACCGGAATCCTGCCGCCACAACCCGCACGACTCCAGCAGCTCTCTCCAGGAAAATACTTTCCTTTTGCAAGAGCAGGGCCAAGCGCCGCAGCCCCAAAGCTCACGTATCCATTGCCTTCCCATGTCAGTGGCGCGGCGGCCAAACGGCCATGGGTGTCAGCTCTTTTTACACCCTGTCAAAATCCGCCGCGCATTGACTTGCCCGCCCCCCTTTGCCACAACCAGGAACATGGAGCGCCACCCCATGAAAACACACGCCTTCGCCGTCCGTCAGATCGCCGCCCTGGCCGGCCTCGCCCCCTGCCTGGCCGCCAACGACGCCCTGGCCGAAACCGCCGCCGTCAACGCCGAATCCGGCGATATGCTCATCAACCTGATCCTGCTCGGCCTGGCCATGTTCATCCTCCTGCGGTTCATTACCGGCCGCTCCAAAAAACAAGGGCCGACCGATCCCAACCAGACGCCCAGCTACCAGCCCCCGGACGACGACAGGCTGCCGCTCGATCCCACGCCGCCCGGCAAACCCAACATGTACTCCAACGCCCAGGCCACCTGGGACATGCTCAAAACGCCCGACAAGACCAAAAGCGCGCCACAATCCGTCAATGGTGGGAACCAACCCCTGGCCCCCGCCTCCCCGGACGAGGAATTCCTGGCCGGAGCCAAGCTCGCCTACAACCGCATCAGCACCTCCCTGGCCAACCGCGACTACGACGACCTCACATCCTTCGTCAGTCCCCCGCTGCTGGCGCAACTCAAAAACACCATGCCCGCCACGCCCGCCGGCAAGCCCGACATCCTGCTCGTCGAAGCGAGCCTGGCCGGACGCACCGACGGGCCGGACCGCACCACCATGACCGTGGACTACAACGTCCTGCGCCGCGATCCCGGCTCCAGCCAGAACAGCGAACGCAACGAACGCTGGACGTTTGCCCGCGACAACACCACGCCCGGGGCGAACTGGCTGCTGGACAGGATGGAGTAACGGGACTGGGGCTGGCAAAGAATTGGGGGTCGGGATTTGAGTCGATGCACCAGCCGCCAAATCCCGGCTGGTGCATCGACCAAAATCCTGCCCCCCATCTTCTCTCATGCCCGCTGACGACCGCACCCCAAACCCGCTTCCCACACCCCAGTCGGGGGGTCCGGGGGGATCATCCCCCCGGCGGGTGCAGGGCAGCGCCCTGCCGGGTCCGGGCAGCGCCCGGCGGGTGCCGGGCAGCGCCCGGTGGGTCTGGGGCAGCGCCCCAGTATTCCTAAAATGCCGTCCCGTTCGCCGCGATGTCGGCCACGAGGCGTTCCTTGAGGCGCAGCGACACCGGGCCGGGTTTGCCATCGCCGACGGGCTTGCCGTTGTAGCGCACGATGCTCAGGCAATCGTTGGTGGTGCCGAGGATAAACATTTCCCTGGCCGTGGCGATATCTTCCTCGCGGATACCGGTGAAGACCACTTCGATTTCGCCTTCGAGCAGTTCGATGGCGCGCAGGAGCGTGGTGCCGGTCAGGGCATTGGTCAGTTCCGGCACGACGAAGCGGCCGGCGGCGTCCACGATGCAGATGTTTTCGGTGGCGCCTTCGGCCAGAAAGCCCTTGTCGTCGTAGCAGACGGGATAATCCTCGCCGCGCTGGGTGGCTTCGCGCTTCATGAGCACGTTTGGCAGGTAGTCGATGGATTTGATGCGGGCGAGGTAGTTCTGTTTGGCCGGGATGGAGGTGCGAAAGGCGGTGACGCCTTTGGCAAAGGCGGCGGCCGGGCGGGCGTGGAAGCCGTAGGCCACGATGGTCAGGCTCGGGGTCGGGCATTCGGCCGGATCGATGCCGAAGCCACCGGGGCCGCGCCCGATGAGCACGCGCACCAAGCCGTCGCCGGCCCCGCCGGCCCGGCAGACCTCCAGCGTCAGCGCGGCCACTTCCTCCCAGGAGCACGGCGGGGCCAGGTGGATGGCCGCGGCCGAGCGTTCCATGCGGGTGAAGTGCGGCTCGATCTGATAGAGGCGGCGGCCGATGTATTTGAGCGTCTCGAAGACGCCGTCGCCGCGATGCACGAGGTGGTCGTCCAGGGGGATGAGCATGAGGCGCGGATCCTTGCCGATGACGCCGATGCGGTGGTCGTAGAAGGCCAGGACGCCTTCGCTGCCGGGACGCGGCGCGGCGAGCAGGCGCTCCAGATAGGTGTTGGCGTCGACGATGTCGGCCATGGGACACTCCTTTATGAAAAATGGGGGAAACGGCGTTATCCGTTTCCCCCGTGTGCCCCCCTGCGGAGGCCTTTGCAAGCACAGTTTCGTAGCGCCCCCCTCACCCATGTGGGGAGGCCGGGGGCCTCAGGCCCCCGGCCGCCGGAGGCATCTCCCCTCTTATCTCTTAAACGCGCACCTTGTCGCGCTCGATGAGCAGCTCGGCGATCTGCACGGCGTTGAGCGCCGCGCCCTTGCGGATGTTGTCGGCCACGATCCACAGGTGCAGGCCGTTTTCGATGGTGTTGTCCTCGCGGATGCGGCCCACGAAGACCGGGTCTTCGCCGGCGGCCACCAGCGGCATGGGGTAGATCTTTTCCGACGGGTTGTCGTAGACCACGATGCCCGGGGCCTGGGACAGGATGGCCCGGGCTTCCTTGGCGGTGATCTTTTTTTCCGTCTCGATGTTGACGGACTCGCTGTGGCCGTAGAAAACCGGCACGCGCACGGTGGTGGCGGTCACCTTGATCGAGTCGTCGCCCATGATCTTGTTGGTTTCCTTGATCATCTTGATTTCTTCGAAGGTGTAGTCACCTTCGGAGAAGACGTCGATCTGGGGCAGGCAGTTGAACGCGATCTGGTGCGGATACACCTTCACGTCCGGATCCTGGCTGTTGAACAGCTGGCGCACCTGGGTTTCCAGTTCGGCGATGGCTTTCTGGCCGGTGCCGGACACGGCCTGATAGGTGGAGACGATGACGCGCTTGATGGTGCCCACGTCGTGCAGGGGCTTGAGCGCCACCACCATCTGGATGGTCGAACAGTTGGGGTTGGCGATGATGCCCTTGTGCCAATCGACGTCCTCGGGATTGACCTCGGGCACCACCAGCGGCACCTCGGGGTCCATGCGCCAGGCGCTGGAGTTGTCGATGACCACGCAGCCGGATTTGACCGCGAAGGGCGCGAACTGTTTCGAGGTGGAGCCGCCGGCGGAAAAAAGCGCGATATCGACGCCTTCGAAGGATTTCTCGGTCATCTCCTCGACGGTGAGCTCGCCCCCGGCGTAGGGCACGGTCGTGCCGGCCGAACGCGAAGAGGCCAGAGCTTTTACGGTTTTGGCCGGAAATGCCCGCTGTTCCAAGGTCTTCAGCATCTCACGACCCACGGCTCCCGTGGCGCCGGCCACAGCCACAACCAACTCGCCCCTGCCCATACGATCCTCCAAGCAGCAGTATGTGTATGCCGTCGGCGGCGCGGGATAGTCCCCGAGCCCGGCCGGGAGGCGCATCCCCCCGTACCCCGGCGGCGAAAAATAAGTCCGACTAATAATCCAGGCCGGAAACGATGGAGAGCACCGCCTCGGCCTTGTTTAGCGTATACAAATGCACCCCGGGCGCGCCCCGAGCGATGAGATCCCGGGCCTGGTTGCGGGCGTAGGCGATGCCGACCTCGGCCACGGCGGCAGTACCCCCGGCCGCGTCGGCGGCTTCAAGCTCAGCCATGTAGGCCGGCGGCAAGGTCGCGCCGCACAGCGACGCGAAGCGCTTGATGCTGGCGAGGCTTAAGACCGGCAGCACGCCCGGCACGATGGGCACATCGATGCCGGCCGCCCGGGCCTTGTCCACGAAGGCGAAATACTTGTCGTTATCGAAAAAAAGCTGGGTGACGACAAAGTTGCCGCCGTCGCCGAGCTTGCCGCACAGATGCTTGAGATCGGCCTCGGCCGAGGCGGCCTCGGGATGTACCTCGGGATAGCCGGCCACGCCCACGCACAAATCGGGATATTCCTGGCGAATGAACGTCACCAGATCACAGGCGTGCTGGAAGTCCTCGGAATCCGGGACGAAATGTTCCTGTCCCTTGGGCGGATCGCCGCGCAGGGCCAGGACGTTGTCCACTCCGGCGGCGCGCAGGGCGTCGAGAAAGCCGCGAATCTTGTCCTTGCTCGCCCCGACGCAGGTCAGGTGGGCCATGGGCTCCAGGCCGTACTCGGTTTTGAGGCGCGAGACGATTTCCAACGTGTGGGCGTGGGTGCTGCCGCCGGCGCCGTAGGTGACCGAGACGAACAGCGGGCGCACGGCCTTGAGCCGCTCCACCACTTTGAAGAAGCCATCCCAGGCCTCCCGCTCCTTGGGCGGAAAAAACTCCAACGACACGAACGGCCGCCTGGCCTCCATCAACTCCCTGATTCGCACGCGATCTCCTTGGGGCAGATATGAAGAGAGGAACCGGGGGAAAACC
>JBKICS010000352.1:0-4980 GCA_046567015.1 Acidobacteriota bacterium
CCCCGGTTGCCCCTCCACGATGACGGCGGCCTGGGCCGGCCGGAGCACGGTTTCGAAGCATGGGGCGACCAGGGCCAGCTCCTCTTCGGAAAGCCGGGCGAACAGTTCCGCCCTGGTCCAGGAATCCTTGCTCATGCCGCGCCTCCTCCCGCTCCCGCCCCGTCGTCGGTCGGGGCCTGGCTGCCCAGGACGATCAGCCCGTCAAAGCCGCCCAGATCCACCTCGTCGCCGGGATTGACCACCACCGTGGGGCCCTGCCGGCCGATGCGGCCTTCCTGGCCGTAGGCGGCAAAGAGCTCCAGGATGAATTGGTCGAGCGCCGAATCGGCGTCGAGCAGCTCCTTGATGGTGATGTCGCGCTTGAGGCGAAAAACCGCCACCGGCAGCCGCCGGCCGTCGCCAAGGGACTTGGCCACGAGCTGGGACCATTTCAGGCCGTGTTCCTCATGGGTGAGCGGCCGAGCCTGCATGGCCCGCTGCTCCGGGCCGCCGAGCAGCCGTTCCAGGAAATGCCACAGGGCCGGGTGTTCGCCCATGGCTCCCAGGGCCCGCTCGGCCAGTTCGCCCCGAACGAGGGTCACGTCCACGCCGGCCCGGGCCAGATGCTTGCGGTTGGCTTCCAGCAGCGCCTCGGCATAGAGCTGGACCTTGGGGGCCAGGCCCCGAACGGTCAGGGCGGCAAGCAGGGTCTGCTGGTCGGCGTCTTCCGGGGTCAGGCCGTCCTGGGACAGGATGTAGGCGGCCCGGGCCGTGGCCGGGGAGGCGCGGCCGACGACGGACTCCAGGGTGGGGTCGCCGCGGCAAAAGGCCAGCCGGTCGTCCAGGCCGATGTCCGCGGACAGTTCGGCGAAGGCCTCGGGGGTCAGCGGGGCCACCAGGACAACCACCGGCCCGCGCGAAGGCGGGGCCTTGGCGGCCAGGGCCTTGATCAGGCCCGGGGCGTGGGCGTTGAATCCGAGGATGATGCAGTGTCCCGAGGTTTTCACGGGCAGTAACCCCTGGCGTTTGCGGTTGCGGCGCTCGATGAGCGTCGAGGCCAGATTGCCGGTCAGGGCGGCCATGATGCCCACGCCCGCGCCCATCATGCCCATGCCGATGAGGCGTCCCGGCACGGTGACGGGCACGATGTCGCCGTAGCCCACGGTGGACAGGGTGACCATGGCCCACCACAGGGCGTCAAACAGCGTGCGGTTGGGATCGTGGCGCAGCTCGAAGAAATAAAAACCGAAGGTGGCCACCAGCAGGATGAGCAGCACCAGCGCCATGGCCGTGGCCAGGGTGGAGGCGAGCAAGCGGCGCAGGAGGGACACGTGCTGGGTCATGGACAGCCCCCGGAATGGGCGGCCGACGCGCGTCGGGCCGGCGTCGTCGGACGCGCGCCGGACAATGGCAAGGGGCGCGAGGACGCGGCGACCGGTCCCGCCGTCCGGCCGGCGCAACCGGGTCGGATTCGGACCGGCCGCCAGGGCGTGGGCCGTGTTCCTTGCCGTTCAATGGTCATGATCGCATCGTACCGGGGCTATTTGTTGATGCCGATTTCCTTGGCCACGTCCAGAACCTTGCGGCCGGGTTTCTTGGCGCAGGCGTCCATCAGGGCGCCGGAAAAGTCTTCCAGATTCTTCCAGTTGAGCGTGGTGTCGCCGGAGACGCCGCTCAAATAGCCGTCCAGCCACATGAGGACGATGCCGGCGGTGTCTTCATCGGAATCCGCGATCTCCATGACGAAGTCCTTGCAGCTGATGGCCCCGAAATTGATGTTCTGGGGCTGTTGCTGTTTCTTGGCCAGGGCGGGAACCGCCATGACGGCGATGAGGAGGCAGGGGCAAAGCAGGCGGCAGAAAAGGCCTTTCATGCAATCTCCTAGGGTTTGGCCGTCGAACTTGCGCCGCCGGACGGTTTGGCGGGCCGGTCGCCGGCACGGTGCGCGCCACGGGCCGAAACTAGAGGATTTGCCGGCGACGCGCCAGTGGCCTGAGACTCCCGCACGATTGGGAAGGTTGGGAGGACTCCGGCGGCTACGGACGAAGAACGAAGAATGCCCGGCGGGCGGGGGCCTGAGGCCCTCGCCCCCCCAACGGGAAGACGTTGTCTCGGGGACTTGGGCGGGGGGCGGCGGCTTTGCCCCTCCTGTTCCGCTCGAACACCGGGGGGAGGCGTTGCCGCTTGCGGCCGTAACGGTCCGGGGCAGTGGCTGCCACGACCTGCGGCCGGCCCGCCTCGGACGGCGGACGCCGGCCGGCTCCCCCCTGGCCGCGCCGGACTCGCGGACCGGGGGGAGCCTAGAACAGGCTGTATTGGCGGATCTTGCGGTAAAGCGTCTTGCGGCAGATGCCGAGCGCCTCGGCGGCCAGGGACCGGTTGTTGTCGTAGAAGTTGAGCACCTTGGCGATATGCTCCTTCTCCTTGGCTTCCAGTGTCTGGATTTCCTCTTCGGTCCTTGTCGGCTCCAGGAACTCGCGCGGCAGGGCGTGCTCGGTAATAAGGCTATTCTCCGACAGGATGATGGAGCGTTCCATGACGTTTCGCAGTTCGCGCACGTTGCCCGGCCAGTCGTAGCTGGTCAGGCACTTCATGGCCCGATCGGAGATGCGAAACGGAGCCTGGCCGGCGGTCAGGCGCGACAGGAAAAATTCCACCAGAAGCGGGATGTCCTCGCGGCGTTCGCGCAGCGACGGCATCTCGATGTTAAAGACGTTGATGCGGTGGAACAGCGCCTCGTGAAAGCGGCCCTCGGCCACTTCCTTGACCAGCTCGCGGTTGGTGGCGAAAAGCAGCCGGATGTCCACCCGGCGCTCGTCCTTTTCGCCGACCCGGCGGTAGGTCTTGTTTTCGAGCACCCGCAGCAGCGCCGCCTGGACCTCGATGGGCAACTCGCCGATCTCGTCGAGAAACAGCGTCCCCTTGTTGGCGAAGGCCATGAAGCCCTCGCTGTTTTCCACCGCGCCGGTAAACGAGCCCCGCAGGTGGCCGAACAGTTCGCTGCGGGCCAGTTCTTTTTGCAAGGTCGCGCAGTTCTTGATGAAAAATGGCTTGTCCGCCCGCTTGGAGAGCGTTTGGATCAGGTGGGCGGCCACTTCCTTGCCGGCCCCGGACTCGCCGGTGATGAGCACCGGCACTTCGGTGGGGGCGACTTTCTCGATGAGGTAGCGCACCTGCTTGATGGCCGGGGAGTTGCCGACCAGCTGCACCGGCGGGGTCTGGCCCTGGAAATGGCGCAGCCGGCGGTTTTCCCGGCGCAGGTAGGTCCGCTGGTAGGCCCGCTCGATGAGCAGCTCCAGCTCGGCCAGGTTAAACGGCTTGGTGACGTAATCAAAGGCCCCGAGCTTCATGGCCTCGACCGCAGTGTCGATGGCCCCGTGGCCGGTGATGAGGATGGTTTCCAGATCCTCCTGGCGCTGGCGCAGCTCGACCATGAGTTCCAGGCCGTTGGCGTCCGGCAGGCGGATGTCCAGGACCGCCACCTCGTATTCGTTTTTGGCCAAAAGCTCCCGGGCCTCGCGGGCCGAGGCCGCCACATGCACGCAGCGGGCGGGCGTGGTCAGCTCTTTCAACAGAAGCTTGCCGATGGAAGGCTCGTCATCGACCACAAGGACGCAGTAAGAACTATTCACTGGGGTGCCCGCTATCCAGAGGGAGTTTCACGGTGAAATGCGTGCCGATGCCCACTTCGCTGGCCACTTCGATGACCCCGTGGTGCTCGCGCACGATGCTGTAGCAGGTGGACAGGCCGATACCGAGGCCCTTGCCCACCGGTTTGGTGGTGAAAAAGGGGTTGAACAATTTGTCCATGTTCTCCGGGGGAATGCCCCGGCCGGTATCCTCCACCGAGAGGTTGACGGTGTTGTCGTTTTCCGGATGCGTGGTGATGGTGATCTCGCCCTCGCCCTCGATGGCGTCCATGGCGTTGACCAGGATGTTTAAGAGCACCTGTTTGAGCTGGGCTTCGTCGCCCGGCACGGTGGGCAGGCCCATGTGCAGGTTGACGGTCAGGCGCAGGCCGGCGTTGGCGCGTTCTTCCAGGCGGCTTTTCAAGATATTGAGCGTGTCGGTGACCACTTCGTTTAAGCACACCGGGGAAAAGGCCAGGGTGTGGGGGCGCGAGAAGGACAGCATGGAGCGCACGATGTCGCGGCAGCGGCGGCATTCCATGAGGATGGTTTCAGTGTATTCGGCCACGTCGCCGTAGAGGTCATCGTCCACGGCTTCGCGGATGACCGGCAGCCGGCGGCGGATGCCCTCGGCCAGGCCGTAGACTGCGGTCAGGGGATTGTTGATCTCATGGGCCACGCCGGCGGCCAGCATGCCGATGGTGGCCATCTTTTCGGCCTGGTAGTACTTGGCCTGGTATTCGTTTTCCATGGTCACGTCGCGCTTGAAGATGAGGATGCGCGACTCCGGGCTGTCGGGATTGTGGATGGGCGAGGCCACCATTTCGAAGCGGTGGGTGACGCCGTGGATCTTGAACGTGCCCATGCAGCGGCACACGGCATTGGAGCGAAAGGACCGGTGGGCCGGGCATTCGGGGCACGGGGCCGCGCTTTGGCGGAACAGCTTGTAGCAGTACTGGCCTTCGGGCCGGGGCACGTCGAAAAGTTCGTGGAAGACGTGGTTGACCGAAATGATGCGCAGATCCTTGGTCAACACCATCATGATGTCGGTGATGCCGTCGAGGATGGCGGCGATTTCCTGGCGGCGCAGTTCCGACTCCTGGTGGGCGTCCTTTAATTCCTCCACTTTCTGGCGCAGTTCCTGGTAGAAGCCGAGCTTGCTGTGCTCAATGCCGATCAAGTCCTCCAGGGACGGGGGCTGGGGCAGGGCGTCTCCGGTCTCGGGTGCCAGGCAGCGTCGGGGCAGGGGGGTGCGTAGGCGCGAAGGCGTCATGAAGGACTCCCGTCCGTCACGGGCCACGTCAAGCGTCAGCCGGCGCAAGGGCAAGGTGCGCGCCGGACTAGGCACGAGGCGGTCCAGGGTGTTGTCCGG
>JBKICS010000353.1:0-7429 GCA_046567015.1 Acidobacteriota bacterium
GCACGTCGTTGTAGGTTTCCTTGTGTGCCCAATCCCGTTGGTACTCCAGAAGTACCTGCAAGGACGTAACCGGAACCACCCCGGCCTGCTCGATGCGTCGCATTGCCGCGTTGTGAGCCATCTCGGTCGTGCCGCCACAGGCATCCTCCACCGCATACACCTCGTAACCGGCCGCGAGCGCCTCCAGGGCGGGAAACACCAGGCAGACCTCGGTCCACAGGGCGGCCACGACCAGTTTCTTGCGCCCCGTGGTGGTGACGGCCGAGACGAAATCAGAGCTCTCCCACGAGTTCATGCTCGTGCGTTCGATAGGCTCTTGCCCAGGAAAGATGTCCAGGAGTTGCGGCCACATGTTTCCAGAGAAACTTTTCGTTTCAACGGTGGTCAAGATGGTAGGGACTTTGAAGATTCTCGCCGCCTTGGCAAGCAGGAGCACATTGTTAAAAAGGGTTTGCCTGTCGATGTTTGCAACCCCAAAAGTCATTTGGGGCTGGAAGTCGATGAAAATAACGGCACTGTTCTGAGGATTCAACAGCTCGGTTTTCATGGATGACCTTCCTTTTTGTTGTACACTCTCAAGATTGGCTCAGCCAACTGCACATATGACAATGGTCATTTTTTTGCGTTGAGACTGTGCACCTCCGCTATGTAGCCACCCGGAAATTGCACTATCGCTGTGGTCCGATCATCGACTGTACGAGGTTCAGAGAGTATCTTCACCCCAGCCGACTTGGCTTTTTCCAGCGTCGCGCTCAGATCCTGGACCTGATATCCTGTCATTTCGTGACCGAAGGGGTACGGGAGATGGCCATCCGTCACCATGACCTGCATGTTCCCGAACTTTGAGGTAATGCGTATGCGACGGTACGTTTCCCCGGGGCGTCCGATTTCTCCCGCGTCGGCATGCTTGTCATCCGAAACCACTTTGCCGTGGGAGAATTGAACAAAGCTTTTTTTGAAGCTGTCGGCCCGATCAATGGATACATATACCCGGTTGTCGGGAATTGTTTGGAGGGGCTCGTAGTTTGGCGCAGTATCATGCCAATACAACTGCATTTTTACACCACCGGGCCACTGGATTACTGAATCAATGCCAATGGGGTCCTTGAAAGGCGTCACGACCACCTCGGCACCCGCTTTCCTGGCGTCCTTAACCGCCTGGTCCATGTCGGTGACGAGATACCCGGTGCGTTCCTGTCCGAAAGGAAACGGAATGGGCGTTTTGAAACCAAAAACGGAAAGGGTGCCGACTGGAGTCCACACATACTGCAGTTCCGTATTGCTCGGCACCGGCAGGACATTCGTTTCGCCGCGCTTTGACGGTTGCCCGCCGAAGGTGGCGGTGAAGCTGTTGACGAACGCGTCGAAATCACCAGGCGCGACATAGACATGCGTGGTGTCGTACTGAGGCCCGACAGCCACCCCCCTTCCCGGCGCCACCGCCGGACTTCCCTCGGCCGCATACGCCGAAAGGAACGAAAGCAGAACGATCATCCAGGCCAAGGCAATCGCCTTGATTCTCAGTTTTTCAGATGCCATCGCTCATCTCCTTTGGAGCCCGTCCGTATCTTATGAGGTCCCTTGAATGCCGGGAATCGAAACGCGGACATTTTTCTCCTCATACCATGACCATGTCCTGTCCTTCCCTCAAAGGAGGCCAAAACCTCACCCGCCGCCATAATGGCGACTTAATTTAATTGTATCCCAGGCGATCAAATCTATGTCAATTCTCGACGATTTTTTTCTAACCCCGGCACGCGGCAGTCGTTTTTCAGGAATGATGGAAGATGCCTCTCCCGGGAGAGGCATCCAGGAAGCAAACAACTATGTTGGATTGGCCCAGGGTTTTCTTGGACACCAACTTTGCAGTATGAATTTTGCGCCCTCCTGGGGGTGGCGCTGAGGGCGTATTTATCTACCGGATAACGCTGAAATGGGTTCTCCAGACCTGGAAAACCGGGAATTTGGATAAACGCTGGAGAACCGGAGATGTCCCAGCGGGGATTGATTTTGTCCAAGGGGCGGTAGTTTTTCTCTTTAAAAACAAAATGATTTCAGTATATTAAAAATCAAAATGCGCCCTTCTAAGCAGACGGTCCGGGGTTCGAATATCTGTGGGCGCGCCAGACAGATCGCAAGGGGTTAGGTCATATTGGCCTGACCCCTTTTATCATGTGGATGACTGGGTTGGATGACGTCTTGGGCAACCATTGGAAATAACGTGAGAATCTTTGATGCCATTCGGGCAGGCGATGTCCCTCGCAGGGCAGACGGCTGATTAGGGGTTCATGGCCAACGCTTCGTCCTGTTCGGCGAGAAAAGTCGCCTGACCGCGTTCCAGGTACAGGCTGGAGAACAGATACACGGTTCCCATGGAGGTCCGAACGGCGGCGAGGTCTTGATACTCCGGCCGGGCGGCCATGGCCCGGAGCGTGGCCTCCACGGCCTCCGGGGCCAGATCGAAGGGGGGCTGCTCGAAGAGCGCCGCCGGCACGGGCCGTGGGTAATCCCGGGAGTTTGACCGGATTGCCTCGGCCAAAAGCGCCTCGGGGGCGTCTTTGTGATCCAGCAAACGGGCGTAGGTGCGGCTGAGCAGCGCCGGGTCGTGGTATACAGTCCGGCCGGACCGGCTGGCAAAGGACGCGATGTCGGGCAGCCCGGACAGGACAGCGGCCACCCGCCGGCATGGGTCGCTTCCCTCCGGCGTTTCCAGGCGCTCGGCGAAACCGCGCGCCCGAAGGCCTTCCAGGACTTCCTCGGCGGTGATCAGGCTGGTTTCGGCGCTGGCTTCCCGGACCGTTTCGAGGACCGCCCGGGCCAGGTCGGCCTCGCCAGCCGCGCTCACTTCGCGGTCTCCGGCGTCAGGCGGGTCGCGGCCAGGGCCTCGCCCACGTCCGCGAGCCCCAGTTCGGCATACCGCGCTTGGCCCGGCGCTCCCGTCTTTTTGTCCCAGCCCATGACCTCGTAAAAGTATTCCATGGCCGTGGCGATGTCGGCCGGGTCCATGCGGATGCTCCCCTTGGTGAAGGGCGCGGCGCCGTTTTGGTCCTCGAAGATCCAGGGCGGCACGATGTCGTGGGCGGCGCGCATGTCCACCTGGCCCATGTCCCGGATGGTCAGGGCCCGGTGCAGGGTGAAGATCCGTTCCCCGGCCCGGTCCAGGGCCTCCCGATCCACGGTCTGTCCGGTGGCCAGGCTCAGGAATTTCGACTCCAGACTGTCGTCCCCGGCGTAGCCGCGCTCCCGAAGGGGGGAGGCCGCCCAGGGGCCCATCCAGTTGCACACCCCCAGCGCGTCGTGCAGTTCCTTGCGCACAAGCGACCATTTGGCCCGCCTGGCCTTGTGCACGTTGGCGGGCGTGTAGTCTCCCGGGGCGTCCAGGGCGTCGGGCGAGCCCCAGATGGCGGCGGCCAGCTTCTTCTGCACGTTAAGCGGCAGGCCGTTTCGCACGAAGTTCGTGTGGGAGTGGCACTGGGCGTCCCGGTTGTACTGGGTGTTGATGATCACCCCGCACTGGCCGTCGTCCTCGTTGGCGTGGTGCTTGGGATGGCCCATCTTCCAATAGGTTGTCGTGTGGTCCTCGGACCACACCGTTTCGGGGATGGACCAGTGGTCGAAGATCGCGCCCGTGCCCCGGCTTAAGACCTCCCCGAGTTCGCCCTGGCGATTGGCGATGCGGGGAATCAAATCGAGCAGGAAGGCCGGATCGGCATTGTCGTACTTGTCCCAGGGGATGGAGGCGTATTCCTTGGACCCGAGCCGGGCCTTGAGATAGCCGCCCTCGTAGAGCTTGCGCAGATCGCGTTGCAGCTGGCCGTAATTGGACCACAGGCCCAGGTCGTCGGCCAGGTGCATGCCCACCATGCAGGCTTCCATGGCCGCCTCGCTGTTTTTTTGGCCGGCGAGCTGCTTGAAAAACGTGCGCCCGAACATGAGCGCGACGCAGGTGTTTTGGCCCGTGTCCGGGATGCCGTACTTGGCCGTTACCGACGGCATCTTGAGCATGGTGTGGCAGCGGATGGGACAGGCCGTGCAGCCATTGCCGCGCACGGTGTATTTCCAGGCCGCCTCGCCCAGGAAATAGGCCGCGCTGTTGGTGCGGTAGGCGATGCGGTTGGGGTCGCGGATGTCGCCGCTGATTTCGACGGGCGGCTTCGCCGCGCCCCAGCGCTTGCCGGGCTGGCCGATCCAGCGGGAGGCGGGATTGTAGTATTCGGCCTGGGGCGTGGGAAAACTCGGCACCACGTGCTGGTTGTTGCCGCCAAGGATGGAGAGGTGGAACTTGACCAGCGCCTCCCAGGCGCCCTTGTCCCCGGCGATGCGCACCGCGCCGCTGCCCTGGACAGCCACGGCCTTGAGGTTCTTGCCGCCCATCACCCCGCCCACCCCGCCGGCCGAGTGCGAGACGGAATTAACCAGCATGCCCATGGGAGCCAGGTTTTCCCCGGCCTGGCCGATGGCCGCCACCACGCAGTCCGGCCCCATCTCCTGGCTAATCTCCAGGGTGGTCCGACGGATGCCCGAACCCCACAAATGCCCGGCGTCGCGGATCTCCACCCGGGCGTCGCGGATCATGAGCCACACGGGACGGTCGGCCTTGCCTTCTACGATCAGGGCGTCGTAGCCGGCGTATTTGAGCTTGGCCGCGAAATGCCCGCCCATATGCCCCGAGCCGACGAGCGGCTTGGGCCAGCAGGTGGGAAAGATGGTGGTCACGGTGGCGCGCCCGTTGCACGGCACGCTGGTGCCGACCAGCACCCCGGCGGCGAAGACCAGCTTGTTGGCCGCATCGAAGGGGCCGGTCCCGGCCGGAACCTCGTCCCAGAGCACCCGGTAGCCGATGCCGGCCCCGCCGAGCAGGGTCGCATAGCGTTCGAGGGTATCCTCGGAGCTGATTTTTCCCGTGGAGAGATCCACGCGCAAGACCTTGCCGACAAACCCGCCGCTGCGTACGGCCATGACGGACTCCTTGCCCCCGGTGGAGGGCTATTCCACGCTCTTCGCGCCGGCTGGGAGATGGCACTCCAGGCAGGTCTTGGCCTTTTCCGGGGCGATCACGGACAGGGTGTTCCGGCCCGGGTTGCCGTCGCGGGTCAAATCCCGCCAGGGCACATAATGCAGGGCCGCGGCCGGACAGGCCTCCACGCATTTGGGACTGCCGTGGCACAGGAAGCATTTCGTGGCGACCCCGGCTTCCTCGTCAAAGGAGAGCATGCCCCAGGGGCAAGCCTGCTGGCACAGGCGACAGCCCACGCACAGGGCGGCATCGACCACGCGGGCCCCGGTTTTCGGATCGGATATGATGGCGTTTTGGGGACAGGCCGTGGCGCAGGGAACGGGATGGGGACACTGGCGGCACACGCCCTGGACCACCAGTCCGTCGCCCCAGTCGCCGTGCATGGCCTCGCCGCCCGTGGGGCCGGCTGGGCCGAAGTTGACGGCTCGGGCGATCTTGATGCGGGACAGGGAGGGCTGGGCCCGGCCGTCGTTATGTTCCGTGCAGGCCAGTTCGCAACGCTGGCAGCCCACGCAACGGGTGGGATCGGCCAGGATGATGCCCTTGGCGTTGTCCAGGATCACCAGCGGGGCGCTTTCGCCGAAGGCCTCGCCCAGGTTCAGGAAGACCAGGCCGGAGAGGGCGCAGGCGGACAGCTTGAGAAAGCCCCGGCGGGTCAGCTCGGCCTCCAATCCGGAGGCCTTTGCCGCCCGCTCGATCCATTGTGACGAGATGCCGCGAATCTTCTGCATATCGCGCCTCCCGGAGCAAGCGCCTCGGTCCTGGGGACTCAAAAAAACGCTCCGGCTTGCTGGGCCTTGTGATCTTCATAAAACGCTTTTCCCTGGGCGTCCATGGCCTGTCGCGGCCGCCGACGAGTGCCCCATGCGCTTGCTGGCAGCGGGGAGGTCGCCGCCCTCCCGGAGCAGGGCGGTTGCGAACAGGCGGCGGATGTCGTCGAGGCCGGCGCCGCGAGACGGGCGGCGGGTGCCGGAAAAAGCTTTGAGGCGGGCGGGAAGAGCCGGGGCTCATTGCCATCGGGAGCCGGGGCGGCTAGGAAAGATTTCCCGGCCGCGCCGGAAAACCACGCGACACCGTCAGGCAAGGAGTAGGTGATGATCAAACATATCGTGATGTGGAGCCTCAAGGACCAGGCCGAAGGCCGTGACAAGGCCGCCAACGCGGCGGAAATGAAGGCCCGGCTCCTGGCTTTGCCGGCCAAGCTGCCCCAGGTGGTGGAGATGGAAGTGGCCGTCGGCGGCGAGCTGTTCGCCTCCGTGCCGCCCACGGACGTGGTGCTCTACACGACGTTTCGGTCCAAGGAGGAGCTGCAGGCCTATGCCGGGCACCCGCTGCACCTGGAAGTGGTGGAGTTCATTAAGAAAGTCGTGGCCGAACGGCGCGTGGTGGATTACGAGCTGTAAGCCGACCGGCCATGGCCGACCGGCCCTTGGCCGAGGCCGGGCCGGTCGGCTCCGGGCGAGCCGGTCGGTCGCGGCCGGGGCGATCGGTCGGGTGCACGGGTCTGCCGCCTTCTTGTAGGCGGCCTCCTGCCCGGCCAGGTCGGGCTGGAGGCCGCCCTCGCGACCGGCCAATCCCGCGAGCGGTCATCCCAAACCGGCCAGCTCCGCAAGCGGCCAAGCCCGCGCCAAGCCCGCGCGACGCCGCGTGCTGCCTCCCGAAAACCGAGTCTTCACGGGCGTCGCCCAGGAAGTGGGGCCGCTCCCGTTTCGAGGACGCGACGCCTAGGCCTTGGCGGCCGTGACAAAAAGTTCCAGGCTGATCGTGTCGTCGACGAAGTGCATGCCCAGGCGCTCGAAGAACTTTCCCGAGCCGTAGCCCACACCCCAGAGGGTGCGGTCGATGTCCAGGGTCGCGTGGACCCGAATCGAGCCGTCGAGCTGCGGGGCCACGGCGACCGGGATCGCGACGGCGCGGGTGACGCCCTTTATGGTCAGCTCGCAATCGGCGGTGCCGCCGGGCGCTTCGACCGGCAGCCCCTGCTGCCGCTGCCAGCCGGTCAGGCGCAGCGCGGCGGTTTCGAAACGTTCCACCGCAAAGAAATCCTCGGAGTGCAGGTGGCGCAGCAGCATGGCGCGCAGCTCCGGGTCGGTCAGGTCCAGGTTGGAAATGGCGCGCATGTCGAGGACTATGGCCGCCCGGGTCAGCTCGCCGCCGGCAACGGCCAGCTCCCCCTCCTTGAGGCCAATGTGCCCGTGGTGGCGGTAGCTCAGATTGCGGCCGATCCATTCCAGCACGCTTTTTTCGGTATCGACGCGGTAGACGCCGTCGGCAAGGATCGCTTGCGGCCAGCCCGGCTCGTCGCACGGCTCCACCGGCAGGCCGGCCTCGCGCCAGGCGCGCAGTCCGCCGGCCAGCACCGACACCCGGGCATAGCCCGCCTGGAGCAGCCGCTCCCGGGCCAGCTCGGCC
>JBKICS010000354.1:0-3011 GCA_046567015.1 Acidobacteriota bacterium
CAGGCCAGCGAGCACCTTGCGGCAAAACGCCTCGGGCATATCCTCGCCCAAAAGCAGGCTCGCCCGGGCCGGCCGGAAGCCGATGCCGCGCGGCACATAGGGCTTGGGCTCGGCCGCGGCCACGCCGGGCAGGGCCCGGCCGCCGGCGGTTTCGAGCATAAGGGCCACGGCCCGGTTCATGGCGTAGACCGAGCCGACCTGATCCACGCCGCGCTCGAAGCGGTAGGAGGCTTCGCTGGGCAGGGCCAGGCGGCGGGCGGTCTTGCGGATGGCGCCGGGACGGAATACGGCGCATTCGAGCAGCACGTCGGTGCTGCCGGCCTCCATCTCGCTGTTGGCTCCGCCCATGACCCCGGCCAGGGCCACGGGCTTCTCGGCGTCGCAGATGAGCAGGTCGCGGCTGGTGAGCGTGCGTTCCTGGCCGTCCAGGGTGACGATTGTCTCGCCCTCGACGGCGTTTCGCACCCCGACCACGTTGCCGGCGAGCTTTTGCCGGTCAAAAGCGTGCAGCGGCTGGCCCAGCTCGAAGAGCACGTAATTGGTGGCGTCGACGATGTTGGAAATGGGCCGCTGGCCGATGGCCATGAGCCGCCAGCGGATGCGGTCCGGCGAGGGGCCGACCGTGACGCCGGTTATAAGCTTGGCCCGGTAGACCGGGCACTGCTCGGGATCCTCGATGGCGATGGCCACCTCGCCAGCCGCGTCCGGACCGGACTCGGCGTAGGCCACTTCGGGCAGGGTCAGCGGCAGGTCGAAGGCCATGGCCGTTTCCCGGGCAATGCCAAGCACCGACAGGCAATCGGCCCGGTTGGGCGTGATGGAGACGTCGAGCACGCAGGTGTCAAGATCGAGGGCCTCGGGCAGGGGCGTGCCGACCAGGCAGGACTCGGGCAGGACCATGATGCCCGGACTTTTTTCCTCGGCCAGTCCCAGCTCCGATTCGGAGCAGATCATGCCCTCGGACACCTGGCCGCGAATCTTGCTTTTTTTGATCGTGAGCCCGCCAGGGAGAGACACGCCCACGGTCGCCACGGGCACGAGCTGGCCGGCGGCGACATTGGCCGCGCCGCAAACGATGGGCAGAAGCTCGGGGCCGCCGACGTCGACGGTGCAGCAGGAAAGATGATCGGAATCGGGATGGGCCTCGCGGGTGGCGACCCGCCCGACGACCACGCCCATGATGGCCTCGAAGGGATTTTTGATCTCCTCGATTTCCAGACCCAGCATGGTGAGCCGGTCGGCCAATTCCTGGGCCGTGCCGTGATAGGGGGTCAGTTCGCGAAGCCAGGACAGACTGAGCAGCATGATGGTATGCCTCCGACGGCCGGGGAGCTACCCCCTATTTGCAAAAAGGGGTTCCCTCCCCGGACCCGCCCTCCCCGCGCACCGATGGCGGCGGCGTGCCGGCTAAGGAGAAGGCGGGACCGGAGGAACCCCGACGTGTCAGGGACGAACCCCGATTAAAACTGACTCAAAAACCGGATGTCGTTTTCGAAAAACATGCGCAGATCGCCGATGCCGTACTTGAGCATGGCGACGCGCTCGACGCCCATGCCGAAGGCAAAGCCGGTGTAGCGCTCGGTGTCGTAGCCCACGGCGTCAAACACGTTGGGATCGACCATGCCGCAGCCGAGGATCTCGACAAAGCCCGTGCCCTTGCACACCCGGCAGGGACCGGCGGCGGTCGACCCCTTGCCGGCGCACATGACGCAGGAGATGTCCACTTCGGCGCTGGGCTCGGTGAAGGGGAAAAAGCTCGGGCGAAAGCGCACGTTGGTGGACGGTCCGAAGATGCGGCGTACGAAGGCGGTCAGCGTGCCGCGCAGATCGGCCATGGACACGCCCTCGTCGACGAGCAGTCCCTCGATCTGGTGGAACATCGGGGTGTGGGTGATGTCCGAGTCGCGGCGGTAGACCTTGCCCGGGGCGATGACCGCGACCGGCGGCTTCTGGGCCAGCATGGTGCGGATCTGCAGCGGCGAGGTGTGGGTGCGAAGGACCACGG
The DNA here is from genome assembly GCA_046567015.1 of Acidobacteriota bacterium. Taxonomy (GTDB): domain Bacteria; phylum Desulfobacterota; class Desulfovibrionia; order Desulfovibrionales; family Desulfovibrionaceae; genus Solidesulfovibrio. Next base: position 2,006 of record JBKICS010000354.1, read on the forward strand.
ACTCGGAGATGTAAAGCGTATCCTGCATGTCCCGGGCCGGATGCTCCGGGGGCATGTTGAGCGCTTCGAAATTGTAGTAGTCGGTTTCGATCTCAGGGCCGGTGACGATGGAAAAGCCGAGTTCTTCAAGGGCTTTGCAGATCTCGGCCGTGACCAGGGTGACCGGGTGGAGGCTGCCGCCGAAGGGGGCGAAGCCGGGCACGGTGGGATCGAAATCGGCCAGGGCGGCGGCCATGGCGGCCCGGTTCATTTCGGCCAGCCGGCCGTCGTAGAGGCCGGTAAGGCGTTCCTTGACGGTGTTGGCGGCCTTGCCGGCCTCACGGCGGGCGTCGGGGTCGAGCCCCGGCAGCCGGCTCATGATGGCGGCAAGCATGCCCTTGCGGCCGAGATACTCGACCCGCACGGCCTCAAGCTCCTCAAGCGCCAAGGCCTGGCCGAGGCGTGCGGCGCACGTCTCGACCAGGCCTTCAAGCTCGGCAACGAGCGAAGGTCCGGACACTGTTAATTCACCTTGGATTTAACCAGCTCCGCCAGCTTCACGAAGCTGTCCTTTTCGCGAACGGCCATGTCGGCCAGGACCTTGCGGTCCAGTTCCACGCCGGCCAGGGTCAGGCCGTGCATGAACACGCTGTAGGACAGCCCGTTTTCCCGGGCGGCGGCGTTGATACGCAGGATCCAGAGCTTGCGCATCTGGCGCTTGCGCTGCTTGCGGTCGCGGTAGGCATAGACCAACGAACGTTCGGCAACCTCGCGGGCGGTTTCGTACAGCTTGCTGCGAGCCCCGACGTACCCCTTGGCCATTTTAAGAAATTTCTTGTGCCGTTTATGGGCGGCTTGTCCCCGTTTCACGCGCATGTATCTGCTCCTTCAAGCGTGGATGCCAGGACCTTTCGGGCCTAGGCGTAAGGCAAAAGGCGGCTGACGGCCTTGACGTTGGCGGAATCGACCAGGGCGCCCTGTCCCAGACGGCGGGAGCGCTTGGCGTTTTTCTTGGTCAGGATATGAC
>JBKICS010000355.1:0-3429 GCA_046567015.1 Acidobacteriota bacterium
GGGGAGGGAGGGGCGTGGGGAGGGAACCCCCTTTTTCAAAAGGGGGTTCCCTCCCCACATTCCCACATGTAGCATGTCGCAGCACGTCAGACAGATCGCCAAGGACGCCTCCATTGTCGGGGGCGCGACCTTGTTGTCACGTATATTGGGTTTTTTCCGGGACATGATCCTGGCCTACGTCCTGGGAGCCGGTGTTTCCGCCGACGCCTTTTACGTGGCCTATCGCCTGCCCAACATGATGCGCCGGCTTTTCGCCGAAGGCTCCATGACCATGGCCTTCGTGCCAGTCTTTTCGCGCCTGCGGGAAGAGGAAGGCGACGAGCGGGCCTTTGCAATGCCGCGCTCGGCCATGGTCTGGCTGCTCATGATCCTTGGCGTCCTGACCGCCCTGGCCATCGTCTTCGCCCGGCCGCTGACCCGGCTCATCACCCCGGGCTTCGTCGACGATCCGGCCCTGTTCGATCTGACCGTGGACTTAACGCGCATCGTCTTCCCCTACATCATCGAGATCTCGGCCGTGGCCCTGTGCATGGGCGTGCTCAATTCCTTCGGCCACTTCCTGGCCCCGGCCCTGGCCACCTCCGAACTCAACACCATCATCATCCTCGGGGCCGGGGTGGCCTGGCTGTTCGGCTTCGACGTGGCCCACACCCTGGCCTGGTCGGTGGTCATCGGCGGCCTGGGCCAAGTGTTCATGCAACAGCCGCAGATGAAAAAATTCGGCTTCTCCTGGCGCGGCCCCTGGACGTTTCGCGACAAGGGCGTGGCCCGCATGGGCCTGCTCATGCTGCCCACGGCCTTTGGCGCGGCGGTTTATCAGCTCAACATCGTGATCGGCACGCTGCTGGCCTCCTACCTGCCGACCGGCAGCATCTCCTATCTCTATTACGCCGACCGGCTGGTGCAGTTTCCGCTGGGCGTTTTCGGCGTGGCCGTGGGCACCGTGGCCTTGCCGGGGCTGTCCAAGCTGGCTTCGTCGGGCAAGCTGGAGGAGTTCACCGCCACGCTCAACGCCTCGCTTCGCCTGACGCTTTTCATTTGTCTGCCGGCGGCAGCCGGGCTCATTGCCCTGGCCGATCCCATGGTGCGGATACTTTTCGGGCGCGGAGCCTTTGGCGAGCACGCCATAGCGGCCACGGCCGGGGCGCTGGTGGCCTACGGCGTGGGCCTGCCGGCCTTTGCCTGCGTGCGGCCGCTCTATTCCGCCTATTTCGCCCTGTCCGACACCCGCACCCCGGCCATCACGGCGGTCCTGTGCCTGGTGGTCTATGTCGTCGCCGGTCTGGCGCTCATGGGCAGCACCGCCCATGTGGGACTGGCCCTGGCCACGTCGATTTCGTCCTGGGTCAATGTGGCGGTGTTGGGAATCGTCTTGCGGCGAAAGCTCGGCGGCCGGTGGTTTCGCCCCGGGCGCACCACGCTCATCGGAACGCTGCTGAGCGTCGGCGTGGGCTTTGGGGCCTATGCCACGGCCAACCGGCCCTACCTGTCCCTGGTCCTCATTTGCGGCTGGGCCGTGGCCTATATGGGTGCGGCGGCGCTCTTGCGGGTGGAAGAGGCCAGGATGCTGACGGACTTCGCCAGTCGCCGTCTGCGGCGCAAATAGGCGCGGGGCGAGGCTATCGGCCGGTAGGATTGGGCGGGCGGGGTCGAACAGTCGGCAAAGCCGCCACCGTGTCGAGCAACAGCGCGGCAAAGGTTTTGCGGCCGACGTCGGTCATGTGGTAGCCGTCGAAACGCTCGGGCACGGCCGTGTCCGTATCCGGGCCGGCGAAAATGCCCTTGGCCGGATCGACGACGGCGGCCTGGGCGAAGCGTATGTCGGGACACAGGCGAGAGCAGGCCGCCGCAGCGGGGTCCGGGCAGTCAAGCGCCTTGTGCCGGCTCACCTGGGACACGAGAATCGGCGCGGACACGCCCATGCGCCGCAAATCGGCCAGGACATTTGCCAGGGCCAGGGCATAGCGCTCGCCACCAAGCCCCACCAGGCAATCCGCCTCGCCCTGGTGGTAGAGCACCAGATTGACGGCCAGGCCCTGCCGGCGCAGGTCCGCCACCGTCCGCGCAAGCAGGGGGCGCAGATCGCCGTGGCGCGCCCAGCTGAAGACCGATGAGCCCTGCACGGCCAGATTGACGATCAAGGCACTGTCGAAAAGCCCCTTACCCACCGTCGCGTCGGCGAAATCCAGCACCATGCTGGCCCGCTCCCCCGAAGCCCCGAGCAGCGGATTTTTCGCGACAAAGCACTGCCCCTCGAAATAATTCCCGATGTGCGCCTGCGGCGAAAAAGTCCCCAGGGCGGAATTGGCCACGTTGGACTGGCCGATGACCAGCATCACCAGGGGATGCGCCCCCAGAAACTCCCGGCACGGCGCGGCCTCCCGGCCGGCTGTGTCCGTAACCGTCGTGCGCGAGGCTTTGTCCGGGAAATGCGGAATCAGGCGGCTGACGGCTTCCTGGGCGTTGCCGAGACGCAGATCGTAGGAAAGCTCCCAGCCAGCCCAAACGAGCGCCCAGACCGTGACGACTATAAGGAGGCCGTCGGCCAGCTCTCGGCCGGTCAGGCGCGGTGGCGCCATGGCCCTGCCCCGGCCCGAACCCGGTCGCTGTGTACGACTCCCCCTCGGGCATCCATCAGGAAAACTTCCGCTTCAGGTAGCCGTGAATCGTGGCGTCGAGCCGGCCCAGGCCGTAACCCACGACCAAAATGAGCGCCAAGGCAATAAGACCGCTGCGATTATCCAGCCTCCAGCCGAACCGGTAGACCAGCCAGGAGAAAAACACGCCGATAATCAGCGCATGGGTCAGGTAGACGGCGTAGGCGTAATCGCCCCACTGCCCGATGGCCTTGACCCAGGGAGCCTTGAAGTGGTTCTCGAGCTTGACCAGGGACACGATGGAAACGGCGCTGCACAGGCTCCAGGTGAGGAGCTGCTTCATGTTGTACGGCTCAAGCTTCCAGATCTCCGAGGTATAGACCGTGGTCGCGGCGCTGGCCACGATGGCGGCCACATAGACCGGCCACCAGTCGAAGCGCAGATGCTTGGCGACATAATAGGCCAATGCGCCGGTAATGAAGTAGATGTTGACGTAGGAAAAAAACAACCGTTTCCAGGGCGGCAGAACGTAGAAAGTCGTGATCCCGGAAGCATAATAGGCAATGAAGATGGCGGCGGCCCAGACAAAAAGGAACGGCACGAAATACCGCCGAAGTTTTGAAAATGAAAAAGGCGTGATGATGATGTAATAGGACACTTCATAGATGAGCGTCCACTCGATCTTGAGCGGATAATCGACAAAACCGACAGGAAGCAGCGACATAGCCAGAAAAATATCGTGCCCCGGCAGTTGTTGAAACAGGACGTACCGCAGCAGGATGGCTATGAAGCAGGCAATGAGAAACGTCGGATAGACGCGCAGCACGCGCCT
>JBKICS010000356.1:0-12502 GCA_046567015.1 Acidobacteriota bacterium
CATGGCTGCACCCTCCCGGGCGTCGTGGTTGTGCCTGCGGGTCTGCCCGCGTCGCTTGGTTGGAAATAATCATTTCCCACCTAAATGGGAGGGTAAACGCAACCAACCCTGCCGTCCGGACAGGCTGTCTGGGCAGGCAACTGAAAAAAAGTATGCAGGATTCAGGCCAGATTGTCCGAGACTTGGCGCAAGCGGTTCAGGATGAGCCCGAAAAACAGGTCGCCCTGGGCCTGTTCGTAGCGCCAGCCCAGGTGCAGGCCGCAGGCGGCGCAGACCGCGACCTGCCAGTGCGTGCCGGAAAACCAGGAGAAATCCGGGGTGGGCGGGCCAAGCGCGGCGCAACCTGGGGCCGAGGAAAAACAGCCGATCTCGAAAACATGGCCGCCCGGGTTGGCAAAAACATGGCGGTGGGAACCGGCCATGGCCATGCGCCAGGCCTCGGACGTGATCGGATGGAGGCACTGCGCGCACAGCATATCCGGGCTCGCCGCGACCCGGGCGTCGGGGGCCGAAGCCGCTTGCGGGGCGCCGGGACCGGCCGGATCGCCTGGAAATTCGCGCAGGAAGAGAAACGCGGCAGGGGTGATGGCGGCCTGTTGGGAGTGCGGAAGCGTTTGCATATGCCCCAAGCTGGTTATACACTCCGGGTAAATCGTCAACCCGGCTTGGAGCGACAAAATTGTCGCTGTCGGCTTCAGAAGTGTCGCCATGCGCCAGTATCTCGGCCACCTCTCCGCCCACGATCCGCTGCACGGATATCTGCGCGACGTCATCCTGCCGCAACTGGCGGCCAGTGACTGCGAACCCCGCTGGCGCGTCTATCGCGTTTCCCCGGCCAGCGACGTCTATCTCTACGAGGACAAGTGGACCCAAGCCCGGATGGTGGGCAAATTCTACGCCTGCGCCCGGGGCTTAAACGGCAGCCTGGCCCCCCAGACAGCGGAGAACGAACGCCGCAACCTGGACTTCGCCCGCAGCCTGGGCCTGGATGCCCCGCCGGACTATGTGGTCCGGCCCCTTGGCGTCAATCCCGGCCTTGGCGACCTGCTCGTCATCGAACACGTGGCCGGCGAGCAGCTCGACGCCGTCATCGAAGCCGCCGCCTGCCAGGATAAAAACGACCGGCTCTACCGCAAGCTTTCCGGCCTGGCCCGATTTTTCGCCCGTCTGCACAACGCCACGGCCGGACCGGAACGGGTGGATTTCGGCAGAACCCAGGGCTATTTCGGCCGCGTCGTCGCCTACCTGGCCTCCCACGGCGGCATTACCGAGCGCCGGGCCCGCCGGCTGCGGGAACTGGGGCAGGCCTACGCCGGCCGGGCCGTCATGTGGCAGGATGTGCAAGTGACGGTGCACGGCGACGCCACCCCGTCGAATTTCCTGTTCGGGCGCGGCCAGGACGTTTTTGCCATCGACCTGGAACGCATGCACCGCGATGATCGGATCTACGACGTGGGGCGGCTTTGCGGCGAGCTCAAGCACTGTTTCCAACTCATGACCGGGGACGCCGGGCGGGCCGAACCCTTCATCGGGCATTTCCTCTGGGAATACGCCGGCCATTTCCCGGATCGCGCACAGACCTTTGCCGCCCTGACCGCCCGCCTGCCGTTTCATCTCGGGCTTACGCTCTTGCGCATCGCCCGCAACGCCTGGCTTGACGAGGGCCATCGCAAACACCTTGTCCGGGAGGCCAAGGCCATCCTGACGGGGGGCCTATGATCGTTAAAGGGATCATCTGCGACATCAACGGCACGCTCATCGACATCAATACCGACGAGGGCAACGAACAGATATACCGTTCTATCAGCCATCTGCTCAAGTATTACGGCATCCGCACCAGCCGCGGCGACGTGCGCGAGGGCTATTACCAGATCCTCAAGGACCAGCGTCGGGCCAGTGGGGAGGAATTCCCGGAATTCGACGCCGTGGCTGTCTGGCGGGAGTTCGTGGTCAGCCGGCTGCAACGCAGCGGCGCGAGCTTGCCCAAGAACAAACTGGCCCAGCTGCCGCATTTCCTGGCCGAACTGTTTCGCGGCATCTCGCTCAATCGCCTGGAACTCTACCCGGACGTGCGCGAAGTCCTCGACGAGTTGCGGCCGCGCTACCGGCTGGCCGCCCTGTCCGACGCCCAGTCCGCCTGGGCCGTGCCCGAGATGCGCCAGGTCGGCATCGGGGATTATTTCTATCCCATCGTCGTTTCGGGCGATCTGGGCTACCGCAAGCCCGATCCGCGCATCTTCGACCTGACCTTAAAGCGCATGCACCTGCTTGCCAGTGAAGTGGTCTTTGTCGGTAACGACATGTACCGCGACATCCACGGCGCGCGCCAAGCCGGCATGCGCACGGTCTTTTTCGCCACCGGCCAGGGCCAACAGCGCATGGACGGCGTGGAAGCCCACTACAACATCTACCGTTTCGGGGAACTGCGAAACGCCATCCGGTTCTTCGAGGAACAGCCCTGACGCGCTCCTGCCGGACTTCCCCGGCGGAGGGACAATCCGCTTTCGCGTCTGCACCCGGAGGACGGCGTGGTGGCTCCTCCCGGGCTTTGCCGCCGTGGGGGTGATCCCCCTGGACCCCCCATGCGAGGGGCCAGGGGAAGGCGCAATGGGCCGGGGGTGAACTACTCGGCCATGTCCGTGAAGCCGCCCATCTCCTTGTGCTTTTTCCAGGAGATTTCCAGGGCGAACTTCTCTTTGTCCTTTTTTTGCGAGGCCTTCATATCCACGTTGACCAGCACCGAGGGGCGCAGGGTGATGGACTCGTCGCCGGCGGCGATGGTGACCAGCCCGTCCTTCATGTCGGCCACCAGCTTTTCCAGGTTGGCGATGACCTCGGTGATTTGCATCACCCCTTCGACCTTGATCTTGCCCTTGTCCTTTTCCATGCGGGACTCCTTTTAACGGCGACTGCCGATGATTTCAAAAACAGTGGCGCGTTCTCGGGCCGGTCGGACCGATTCCTGGCCCTGGACCACATGCCCAGTACCAGTGGGCTGGGTCGATCTGCCGAGGCATGGCCTTGGCAGGCGGGGCGAGGCGGGTGTCCTTGGTTGGCTCGGGACTGCGACAGGAGCGCGTCCTGGCTTTTGAGGGGGGGAGAGAACCGGCGCGGGCAGGGCGGCCGCGTGTCCGCACCGGCCCGATGAGGGCGTCGCGGCGGCCCGGACGGCCTTGCCGGGTGGGGGAGGAACCTTGGACTGTGCGCCATGCATGGCCCACCACTAGCCTTGGCGGCGTTACGATTTGACGACAGGACGGAGACAACGAGGCTGGCGTGGTGATGGCGGCACGAAGGCGCTGACGGCCTTGCCAGGCGAGGGAGGGGAGAGGTCTTGGGAGGTGGGCCGTGCCTGCCCCGCCACGAGTCCAAGGGCGTTTCGATGGAACGACAAGGCGAGGGACTACGGGTCGGTCCGGACGCCCGCCGGCCAAGGACCGCTTCGGCTGGTCGTGGCCCGAACGCATGGAATCGACGGCCGGCCATCCAACAGCCGGGACGGCGGTTCGTTCCGGGTAGGATGTCTCCGGGCCGTGGATTTCAGGAGCTCAGGTCATTAAAGAGGCGTTCGATGCGGCTGTCCGGCACGAGCCACATGAGCGCCACCAGGATGTAGAGTCCCTCGGCGATCCAGGCCGCGTAGTAGGAGGCCGGGATGGCGAGCAGGTAGAGCAGGGGCGAGATCTTGCCCTTGATGTCCTTGCCGACCGCGACCTTGAGCAACGACGCGTCGCCATGGGCGGCAATGATCGTGCGCTGCAAGATGAAATAGGCAATGGAGGCCAGGAGGAGAATCACGCCGTACAGGGCGCAGGGCGCGGCGGCGAAATGATTCTCCCCCATCCAGCCTGTGGCGAAGGGAACAAGCGAAAGCCAGAACAGCAGATGCAGATTGGCCCACAGGATGCGTCCGGTCACGTGGTGCGCGGCATGCAGCATATGGTGGTGGTTGTTCCAATAGATGCCGAGATACACGAAACTGAGCAGATAGCTCAGAAACGTCGGGTACACGGGCCAGAGCGCCTCCAGGCTGTCGCCGTGGGGCACCTTGAGTTCCAGGACCATGATGGTGATCAGGATGGCGATGACGCCGTCGCTGAAAGCCTCCAGCCGCCCCTTGCCCATTCCTTGCGCTTCCATGACACGACGAGCGGATTGCTTCGGAACCTATCAGGCGCGCGGCTTGACGAACACGCCCCGGGCGTATTCGTCGAAGGCCGTCCGCAGTTCTTCCTGGGTGTTCATGACGATGGGACCGTACCAGGCGATGGGTTCCCCCAGGGGCTTGCCGCAAAGCAGCACGAAGCGCAGCGGCCTGTCCAGGGCCTCGATGGCAACCGCATCGCCGCCGTGTTCGTAGAGCACGGTGGTTTCCGGCCCGCACCGGCAATCGCGCACCACGTCCATCCAGCCCGAGCCCAGCATGTCAACGGCAAAGGCGTCGCGGCGTTCGTCAAAATAGCCGCGCCCGTCCAGGACGTAGGCGATGGCCGTGTGGCCGGCCTTGACGGCATGCGTAAAGACGGTTCCGGCCGGAACCGACACGTCGAGCATCTCGGGGTCGATGACGATGTCGCGCACCGGTCCGCGCACACCCTGGACTTCGCCGCTGATGATTTTGATCCTGACCCCGGAATCCAGGGCGACCTCGGGGATGGCCTCGGCTTTGACGTCCCGGTAGCGCGGCGGCATCATTTTCTGCGCCGCCGGCAGATTGGCCCAGAACTGGAATCCCCAGAGCAACCCGGACGGGGTTTCCTTGGGCATCTCCTGGTGAATCACGCCGCTGCCGGCGGTCATCCACTGCACCTCGCCCGGGCCGATGGTCCCCTTGTTGCCCATGCTGTCGGCGTGCTCGACCAGCCCGGCCAGGACATAGGTGATGGTCTCGATGCCCCGATGGGGGTGCCAGGGGAAGCCGGGCAGGTATTCGGCCGGGTTGCTCGTGTGGAAATCGTCCAGCATGAGGAACGGATCGAACTGCGGCACCTGGGCATTGCCGAAAGCCCGTTTCAGGTGCACTCCGGCTCCTTCGATGGCCGGTCGGCTTTTGAATATCTTGGCGATACGGCGGTTTTGCATCGATGCTCTCCTGGGCAAAAGGGTGACGGCGTAACGCGGCCGGGACCAGCCTCGGCGCTGCGACCATGCTCCGTGGGCGTGGGCCGCCCGACCCGGCCCTGGCGGTTTAGCCTTTCGGCTTGCTCCTCTTGATCGGGCCCAATTCAATCTTGAGGCCGTCGGCCCCCAGATTGAGCGAAAGCCCCTTGCTGGTCGAGCGCAACTGCAGCACGACGCCATTGGAGTTTTCGAGCCACTGCACGCCCTGGCCCGCAACAGCGGCATAGTCCGCGTGCGCCTGGAGATAGGCCCCCGGGAAGTCCTCGATGCGCTTTAAGCCGTAGACTTCGCCCACAGCGGTAATTTTGGAGACGCCGAGGCCTCCGACGCCCATGCCGCCGACCTTGAACGCGTACCGGCGACCTTTGAAGGTCAACGTTCCCTTGCCGCCCATAGCGCTGAGGATGAAGCTGCCCTGGCCGAATTCCATGACGATATGGCCGACGGGCCTGCCCGGATCGGCCGCCAGCGCGCCGCCAGGAAGGATGAGGAAGCCGCACAGCAGGAGTAGCGACACGAGCAGCGCCAGCGACTGCCGCCGGAGGCTGACCAGGGAGGAGAGAAAACGTGGTTTCGACATGGTGCGGGCCTTTTTGTGTTGTGCGTTTGTGAGGTGAAGGTGGGAATCCTGGGCCAATCATATCCCGTTTCTCGCGAGTTTATCAAGATATTTGGCGATTCGGAGCCCAAAACGGCAGACGCCGCGTCGGTCGGGCCTGGTTGTCTTCAAGAATGACAAGCTACATTCTCCCTGCCAGGAAAACGCCCATGGAATGGATCATTACAGCTGCCTTGATCACAGCCGTGTTCGCCTTGTTGGCTGTCATCGTCTTGAGATCTAAACGTCATGACAGCGGAACGGCCCCCGGCCGCTTCGAACTTGCCGGCTACAAGGAAGGCGAGTTGTCTAAGCGAGGGCTCTTCGACAAGACGAAATGGCGCTGAGTCCGGTTTTCTGGCCGGAATGCTGTGCGCCAAAGGCCTGCTGCAGACGTTTCTCTGTTTGGTCCGGGATGGAACCCCGCCGGTAGAAGGGGCGGGAGGCTGTCCCGGTTGCTCACCAGCCGATGCCCCACGCGCGAAGCGGCGTCGCGTCAGTAGAAGGGACGGGGTGTTGTCCCTGTGCCCCGGGTAGGGAACCCGGCGCGGCACCGATAACATCCTTGGAACTGATTTCCACGCGGCAGACCAGACCGCCGACGGTCAATCCGATAACGCTTCGGCGCGAGTCGACAGGGGCATATCGGTCTACCGGCTTGCCGTGCGCCGGTATTTACGCCCCGGAATCCCGAAGGACAGGCCTGCGACGTTGGCGACTGCCCGCTGCGCCCTCGCTGGCGACAGCCCGCATGGGCGGGGCTTCGCCCGGCGCTTGCTGGATGAGCCGGCGCGGCCCGGCCGTCCGGGGAACATTCACCGATACCGCAAGGAACCCGTGCTGGGAAAAATGAATGGCACTCCGGAGACCGGTGTCGGCGTCAGGGGCGCAGGGCTTCTCGCTTGTCGGAGACTGGACGGTCAGTAATTGTTATTTTTTTCACAAAAAATGAAAGTCGTAAATGTTCCACGCTAACATAAATGTGATGATTTTCCCAAAAGTCGCGAGTGTTGCAAATATTGAGTAAAGCGATTACGACGAAAATGCCGTTTTCAGTTATTGAATTCATGACTGCCGTGTGAAGATTCGATGACGTGCATGCGGATGCCGCCCTTGGCGTCTGTGGGCATTCTGTTTTGTCCGGGAGGAACCCATGAGCCGCGTGAGTTTGAAATCGTTGTTGATGATCCTGGGCATTGCCAGTGTCATCGGGGCAAGCCTGACGCTCACTCTCTTGTATTTGCAGCAAAGCCGGATGTTGGGCTATCTGCAAAATGTCAGCAGTGTTGACGGCCCGTTGCTCTATCATTTGCAAGATGTGTATGCGCAGGGACTCCAGACCGAACAGGCCACCCGCAATGTCATTCTCAATCCCGCCGACAACAAGGCCCGGGATAACTACGCCAACGCCGACAAGCAATTCCGGGAAGCCCTGGCCGACGCCTCGAACCTGGCCAAGGGGAACATGGCGGCAATCTTGGCCGGCATCGTGCCCAAGTGGGAGGCCAGCAACCAGCTCAAGCACAAGCTCATGGACTTGGCTGTGGCCGGGGATGCGGCCACGGCCGTGGCCTTGCTCAACTCCGAAGAGACGCCGCAGTGGCGGGGCATCAAGCAAACGGTCCTGGAGGCCATCGCCACCCAACGGCAAGTGGCCCAGGCCAACCTGACCGCCATCGAGGAAGGGGAATCCTCGGTCTTTAAGATGTTTTTGGGCATGGCCGTGGTCTCGGTGCTGCTGCTCCTGGCCCTGATCACCGGACTTATCCGGGGAGTGACCAGCGGCGCCCGGGCGCTCATCGAGTATGCCGGCGCCATCGCCTCCGGTGATTTCACCACCAAGGCCAAGGCCGGGTTGCCTCGGGAATTCGAGGCCATCAGCCACTCGCTGCACGACATGGTGGCCAATCTGGAGGACTCGCTCGGTTATTACCAGGGCATCGTGCGCGGCATCGCCACGCCGTTCGTGGTGGTGGACGCTGCGGAAAACCTGCGCCTGACCAACGACACGCTCATGGCGCTGCTGGAGCAGTCTGGCCGGCCCGAAGACTACTACGGACAAAACGTCGCCCAGTTTTTTTACGGCGATTCCGGCCGCAAGACCGTGCTCGGGCAGGCCATGACCGAGAACAGGCAGATCCGCAAGGAAGTCGAGCTCGTTTCCCGCAAGGGAAACGTGCGCAACGTCCTGATCGACGCTACGGTCCTGTACAACGCCATCAACGGCAAGGTCATGGGTTCGCTTTGCGTCTATGCCGACTATTCGGAACTGCGCCGCAGCGAAAATCGCATGCGCGAGCAAACCGAGCGGATTCTGGATACGGCCAAGGAGGCCAAAGCCATCGCCGACACCCTGGCCGAGGAAACCGAGGATCTCGCCCGACAGGTGGACAGCGTGGAGCACGGGGCCACGGCCCAGAAGGAACGCATCAACGAAACGGCCCTGGCCATGGAAGCCATGAACGGCGCGGTCCTGGAAGTGGCCCGCAACGCCTCGGCCGCCGCCGCCCTGGCCGACGACGCCCGGGGCAAGGCGACCTCTGGCGCGACCATGGTGGCCGAGGTGGTCAGTTCCATCCGCAACGTCAACAAGCTGGCCGAGGAGCTGCGTCTGGACATGGACGATCTGGGCCACCAGGCCGAGGGCATCGGCAAGATCATGAACGTCATCGCCGACATCGCCGATCAGACCAACCTGCTGGCCTTAAATGCCGCCATCGAGGCGGCCCGGGCCGGCGACGCGGGCCGGGGGTTTGCCGTGGTGGCCGACGAAGTGCGCAAATTGGCCGAAAAAACCATGGCCGCCACCAAGGATGTGGCTGGGTTTATCAGCACCATGCAGCAAAGCGTGCGCAGAAACAGCGCCAAGACCGACGAAACCAGCAAGGCCATCGCCGCCGGTACGGACAAGGCCAATGCCTCCGGGACCATGCTCGAGGAAATCGTGGGCATCGTCTCGCGCACCTCGGACCAGATCCGCTCCATGGCGGCCGCCGCCGAGGAGCAGTCAGCCACCACCGGCCAGATCAGCGAGGCCACCGAGGAGATCCGCCGCATCTCCGAGGAAACATCCGAGGCCATGGCGGCCTCGGCTCAGGCGGTAACGGCCCTGGCCGGGCAGGCTCGGGATCTGGAAACCGTCATTTCCGGCCTGGAAGGCGGGCAGCCGGCCCTGACCGCCTAGTGTTGCGTTCGGCACTTGCCGTTATGGATTGTCAAACACCAGCATCTTGAATTTATAATTTTTATTCACAAAAAAACAGAAATGCTTTTTTGTGAACGCCACACGAGGGCGCCCTGGGCCGTTGCGCCCCATTTCCGGGGAGGCCCTGACGCTCCTGGCCATTTTCTCGTGTCGCAGGCCAGGAGTGATTTGGCTGACGTTTCCGGCGGCTGCCCGCTGCCGGATCGGGGCGTGGTCAGGCCTGACCACGCTCGTTTCCCGTATCGCCCCAACGCCGTTGCGGGAAGCGGGCGTCGGCCTTGCCACCCCCGCCAAGAGCCCCTAATAACCTCTTCCCGTTGGGGGGGCGGAGGCATCATCAATCTGCCGTTCCCTCAACCGTACCAAGTCTAAACCTGCTACAGAAACATACAAGGCATTCTTCAGCCTTTTCTTCTCTCTTCATTTCCGGCCGCCCGAGGCTCTTTTCCGCCTTCTCCTCGCACCCCCGCTAGGCCAGCAGGCCGACGAAGCGGCCCGTCACCTGGCGCAGGCGGCGGCTCAGCACCCGGCCGATGTAGAATAGGGTCTTGATGGCCAGATCCGGGTTGGCCGCAGCCAGTTCGTCGAAGCGTTCCCGGGTGAGGATGAGCAGGCGGACGTCGGTCTTGGCCACCACCGTGGCCGAGCGCGGTTCGTTGTCGAAAAAGGCGATCTCGCCAATGACGGCGTCCCGGGTGAGATCGATGATATGGCGTTCCGAGCCCTCGGCTTCTTCCTTCTGGATGGTGACCACGCCCTGTTCGACAAAGGCCAGGGAGGTGGCCTTGCGGCCTTCCTGGATGATGGTGGTGCCGGCCGGGAAGGTTTTGACCTGCATGTAGCCGGCGATGGCCCGCACTTCCTTCCAGCCCAGGGCCGCGCCGAGCTTGAGGCCGTCGAGCAGGACGGCGATATCGTCGAGAACGGACGCATCCATGGTGCGGACCTCCTTGTCGGGGCGGCAGGGGCCGGGCGGTGAAGTTGCCTGCCACGCCCTGTTTCCATTATCCGAATGTTTCCCGAAGGAAAAGGAGGCTGCCTGTGTTCGTTGTGCTTTTGACTTATACCAAGTCCCTGGATGTGATCGATGCCCTGCTGGCGGCGCATGTCGGCTTCCTGGAGGCCAACTAAGCCCGGGGCGTGTTCCTGGCCTCGGGGCGACGGGTGCCGCGCACCGGCGGCGTGATTCTGGCCCGGGCCGACAGTCGGCAGGCCTTGGAAACGATTTTGGCCGGCGACCCGTTTGCCCGGGAAGGGGCGGCCGTCTACGAAGTGATCGAATTCGTCCCGGGCATGGTCGCCCCGGGACTGGAAGAATTGTTGGCTTGAGGCCGCAAAAAAAAGGCATCCCGGCCGAAGCCGGGATGCCTTTGTCAATATTGGTAGCGAGGGAGGGAATTGAACCCCCGACACTGCGGATATGAGCCGCATGCTCTAACCATCTGAGCTACCTCGCCAAACCTCAATGCAGCGCAGAAGCGGGTACTTAATCAATCCGGGCGGGCTTGGCAAGCATTTTTTTCGGCCGGTCATTTCGGCCAGAAAAGAAACACTGCCGCGGCCAGGGCCAGACGGTACCAGGCGAAGGGCCGAAGCGACATCCGTTTGACCAGCACGATAAACCCCTTGACCGCCAGCAGCGCGGCAACGAACGACACTACGAAGCCGATGGCCAGCACACCCATGTCGTCGCTGGTGAACAGATCCTTGCTCTTGTAGAAATCGTACAGCGTGGCCGCGACCATGATCGGCACCGCGCCGATAAACGAATACTCCGCCGCAAGGCTCCGCTTGGCCCCAAGCAGCATGCCCCCCATGATGGTGGCGGCCGAGCGCGAGAACCCGGGCCACAGGGACAGGCACTGGAAGCAGCCGATGCCAAAGGCCAAGCCGGGCGTCATTTCGTCCAGGGTGTAATAGCGGTCGCGCACCTTGCGCCGCTCCACGACAAAAATCATGAGCGCCCCCACGGCCAAGGCCAGGGCCACGGTGGTCGGGCCGAACAGATGGGCCTTGATGGTCTTGCGGGCGAGCAACCCCACGATGCCGGCCGGCAGCGAGGTCAGAAAGAGCATCCAAAGACCGCGCAGCCCGGAAAAGGCGTGCAGGGGCTTGGGCGAAATCAGCCACCAGAAGCGCTGCCAATACAGGCATACCACGGCCAAAATGGCCCCGAGCTGGATGATGACGTCGAAACTGTCGGCTTTATCGCCGGTGAAGCCGATGAGGTGGCCGACCAGGATAAGGTGGCCGGTGGAGGAGACGGGCAGAAACTCGGTGGCTCCTTCCACGAGGCCAAGTACGACGGCGGCAAGGGATTCGGTCATGGGAACGGATTCTCCTGGGGCGCGATTTCGTGGCGACTTACCCAATGGGCGGGCAAGTTGCAACCCGGCCCGGCCTCGTGTATGGCTGGGGGCGAACAAGGAGGCTCCATGGCCACGATCATGCCGCAAGGCGAACTGACCAGACGCGCCGTCAAATGGATCGACGAGCAGCGGGGCCTGACCGGAAAACCCTTTGCCCCCCTCATCGACGAGGCGGCCATGCGGTTCAATCTGAGTCCCCGGGACACGGAATTTCTCACCGGCTTTTTCAAGGAGCGGGAGGAGCCCCGGCCGTAAGCGCGGTTTCGATCAGGACCCGGCACAGCGCCTCCCGGCCAAGCCCGGTCTTGCCGGAAAACACAATGGGCGGGAAGGCGGGTTGCGCAAGCTCCCGCCACTCTTTTTTCCGGGCCTCCCGGTCGCGCTGGGCCACCTTCTCGGCCTTGGTCAAGACGACCAGCACCGGGATGCGCCGGGAACGCAACCAGTCCACCAGTTCCATGTCCAGGCGCTGGGGCGGCAGCCGACAGTCGATGAGCGCGGTCACGGCCAACAGGCTGTTGGTGGTTTTGATGTAGGATTCGATGAGCTTGGCCCATTTGTCGCGTTCGGCCATGGAGCAGCGGGCGTAGCCGTAGCCCGGCAGATCGACCAGACAAAAGCCATGCCTCTCGGCCATATAGAAGTTGAGGCTGCGGGTCTTGCCCGGCGTGGAACTGGTCTTGGCCAGGGCCTTGCGGCCGGCCAGGCAGTTGACCAAAGTGGATTTGCCCACGTTGGAGCGTCCGGCCAGGGCGATTTGGGGTGCATCCAGGGTTGGCAGCTGGTTGGCCAGATAGGCCGTGTGCAGCAAAGTCAGTCCAAGGTCCGTGTGTTTCTGGGCTTGATCGTCCATGGCGGGGTTGTGACCGTCCGGAAGACATCCGTCAAGGCCGCCGGGAGCGGCGCAAGGAAAAGGAACGAGCGCATGCGCATGGTCAGAATATTGGTCTTGAACGGACCCAACCTCGGCTTTATCGGCGTGCGCCAGCCCGAAATCTACGGCAGCCGCACCATCGAGGACCTGCCGGAGATGGTGCGCGCGATGCTTGGCCCCCAGGCCGAGCGTCTGGAACTGCAGTTTCACCAGGCCAACAGCGAAGGCCACTGCATCGACCGCCTGGAGCAAGCCTGGAAGGACGGCCTGGACGGCATCGTGCTCAATGCCGGCGCCTACACCCACACGAGCCTGGCCCTGGCCGACTGCCTGGC
>JBKICS010000357.1:0-12371 GCA_046567015.1 Acidobacteriota bacterium
TTCGCCAGGTCGGCCAATCCCACGGCGTCGAGCAGTTCCAGACAGTGGCCGCGCATGGCCTTGTCTTCGCGAAGGAACGCCGGCGTGAAGAACACGGCCTGCAGCCAGCCGGTCTTCTGACGCAGATGACGGCCGATCATGACGTTTTCGAGCACCGTCTCGTTGCCGAACAGCCGGATGTTCTGGAAGGTCCGGGCGATGCCGGCCTTGCAGACCTTGTGCGGGGCCAGCCCCGTGACCTCGCGGCCGTTATAGATGATGCGGCCCAGGGTCGGCTTGTAAAAGCCGGTGATCATGTTGAAGCAGGTGGTCTTGCCCGCGCCGTTGGGGCCAATGAGCCCGGCGATGGAACCGCGTTTGACCGCAATGGAGAAGTCGGTCACGGCAGACAGCCCGCCAAAGCGCATGGTCACGTCGTCGGTGGCAAGGATGATGTCGTCAGCCATTACGCCTTCCCCCGGGTAAAGACCCTGGCAACGGATTGCCAGCTCAGTTCGCGCATGCCCATAAGTCCCTCGCGCCGAAAGAGAATGATGACGATCAGGGCCAGGGAGAACACCACCATCCGCATGCCCGGGATGCCCGGCAGCTCGAAGCCGAAGATGTCCGCCGGATTTTCCACCACCCGCAGCCATTCGAGCAGGACGGTGATGCCGATGCCGGCCATGACCGTGCCGCTTAAGGATCCCAGACCACCGGCCACCACGATCATGAGGATGTTAAAGGTGAGCGTGAACAGGAACATCTTGGGGTCGATGGTGGTGAGCAGACTGGCGAGCAGGGCCCCGCCGACGCCGGCGAAAAACGCGCCCACGGAAAAGGACAGGAGCTTGTAGCGAAACACGTTGACGCCCATGGCCCGGGCGGCGGCCTCGTCGTCGCGGATGGCTTTTAAGACGTTGCCGGTGTTGCTCTGGAGCAGGCGCACGATGACGTAGAGGGTGACCAGGCACCAGCCGAAATTCCACCACAGGTTGGCGTAATCCGGGATGCCCTTGAACCCGAGCGCCCCGTTGGTGAGGCGGGGGAAGTTGTTGGCCAGGACGCGCACGATTTCGGCAAAGCCCAGGGTGGCGATGCCGAGATAGTCGTCGCCAAGGCGCAAGAGCGGATAGCCGACGATGATCCCGGCCACGGCCGCCGCCAGCCCGCCGGCGATGACCGCCGCCAGAAACGGCAGGTGGGCGTTTAACACCCAGTCATAGGCCGGCTCCAGAATGAACAGCATGTCCTTCTGGTCCGGGGTCATGATGAGGATGGAGCAGACATAGGCCCCGATGGCCATGAACCCGGCGTGGCCGAGGCTGAAAAGCCCGGTGAAGCCGTAGATGAGGTTCAGCGAAAGGGCCAGGATGATGTTGATGGCGATGAGGTTTAAAATCTGGATCTTGTAGCCGTCGAACGTATCCTTGGCCAGCCACAGAAACAGTCCGGCAGCGATCATGGCCAGACAATTGAGCAGTATGGTTTGCCCGCGTCGCATCAGACTTTATCCTCCAGACGTTCGCCGAGAAGCCCGGTCGGCTTGTACATGAGGACCAGGATGAGCAGCACGAAGGCGAAGGCGTCCCGGTAGCCGGCCAGATCCGGAAAAAAGGCCACGGTCATGATCTCGATGAAACCCAGGGCCAGCCCGCCGATGACCGCGCCCGGGATGGAGCCGATGCCGCCGAAGACGGCGGCGATAAAGGCCTTGAACCCCGGGATGGTGCCCATGATGGGCTGGAGCTGCGGGTAGCGAAGCGCCCACATGATGCCGCTTGCGGCGGCCAGCGCCGTGCCGATGCCGAAGGTGAGCGCGATGATGCGGTTGACCGGCACGCCCATCAGGTAGCTCGTCTCGATGTCCTTACTGATCGCCCGCATGCCGAGGCCGGCCTTGGTGCGGTAGACGATCCAGACCAGGCCCAACATGAAGCCCAGGGAGAGCAGCGGCACGAACAACGTCAGCGGCAGGACGCGCACCCCGCCCATGATGATGGGGTCTTCCAGCCACTGGGGCCGGTAGACCTCGCGGGGGATGGCCTGGAAAAAGACGATGGCCACGTTTTGCAGGAAAAAGGACACGCCGATGGAGCTGATAAGCGCCGAAATTCGGGGGGCGTCGCGCAGCGGCCGATAGGCCACCTGATCGACCAGAACGCCCAGGCTCGCCGTGACGGCGATGGCGATGGCCATGGCCACGGGCCAGGGCAGGTGGCCGAGAGTTATGCCCCAGAAAACGAAGTACGCCCCAAGCATGAACATTTCGCTGTGGGCGAAATTGATCAGGCGCAGGATGCCGTAGACCATCGTGTAGCCGATGGCGACCAGGGCGTAGAGACTGCCCAGGGTCAGGCTGTTGAGCATATGCTGGATGAACGTCGCCAGGTTCATGCGGGGATCCTTGCTTGCGTCTCGACCGCCGGTCTCCCGGACGGCGCGGGGGACGGGCCGCGTTGTCGGCGGCCCGTCCCTTCGCGGCGCGCGATCGACGGTTTAGAGTTCCGGAGTGATCTCGCCTTCGTAGACCTTCTTGCCGTCCTTGATGATGACCAGGCCCACGGGCTTTTCGGCGTCGTGGGTCTCGTTGATGGTCGTGGCGCCGGTGACGCCCTGGAAGCCCTTGGTGGCGGCCAGCGCCTTGGCGATGGACTCGGGATCGGCCTTGCCGGCGCGGGTGATGGCGTCGAGGATGATCATGTAGGCGTCATAGCCGAGCGCCGCGTTCACGTTGGGCTCCTTGTCCGGGTAGGCAGCCTTCCAACCCTCGGTGAACTTCTTGGCCATGGGGGTCATGTTCTTCATGGACGGATCGTAGGGGAAGGTGGTGTGGATGAAACCTTCCACGGCCTTGCCGCCGATGGCGGTGATCTCGGGGTTGTCCATGGCGTCGCCGCCCATGATCTTGAAGGTGGCGCCGAGCTCCTTGGCCTGCTTCATGATGATGGCGCCCTCGGCGAAGTAGGAGGGAATGAACAGAACGTCAGGCTTTTCGGAGATGATCTTGGTCAGCTGGGCGGTGAAGTCCTGGTCGCCGGACTGGTAGTTGAGCACGGAGACGACCTTGCCGCCGAGCTTGGTGAAGGACTTGTTGAAGTACTTCGACAGGCCGACGGAGTAGTCGTTGGCGACGTCGACCAGCATGGCGGCCTTCTTGAGGCCCAAGGTCTTGTAGGCGTAGGTGGCCGCGCCGGCGCCCTGGTAGGGGTCAATAAAGCACACGCGGAAGATGTACTTCTTGCCCTGGGTGACCAGCGGGTTGGTGCAGCTGGTGCCGACCTGGGGGATGCCGGCCTTTTCCGAGACTTCGCCGCCGGCCATGGCCAGGGAGGAGCCGTAGGTGCCGATGATGGCCTGGACTTTTTCCTTCTCGATCAGGCGTTTGACGGCGTTGGCCGACTCGACCTTATCGGATTTGTTGTCCACGACAAACAGCTCGATCTTTTTGCCGAGAACCGTCGGGTTCTCCTTGGCGGCCATCTGCACGCCTTCGAGCTCCAACTGGCCGCCGAAAGCGTTCTGGCCGGTCAGCGGCAGGAAAACACCGATCTTGATGGTGTCGTCGGCGCTAAACGCCGTGTTGGCGAAGGCGAAAACCAGGGCCAGGCACAAAAGCATCATTTTGCGCATGAGGATTCCTCCACGTTTGCGGTTGCCGCCGGGGTCTTGGGCCGCTCCGGCGCTTACAACGAAACAACAGCCGATATCTTCTTGGCCAACTCCACCAGATAGCCGGCGAAGAGGCGTTCGAACTCCTGCATGCAGTAGGTGGCGGTGGACGAATCGAAGCTCACCGCGCCGACCACGGAGCCGGTGCGCAGGGAAAAAAGCGGCGCGCCGATAGCGATGAGGCCGGGCAGGGATTCCTCGTTGTTGCGGGCATAGCCCAGTTCACGCACCTGGGCGAGTTCGGCCTCGAGCACGGCCTTGTCGGTGATGGTGCGGTCGGTCTTGGCGGTCAGTTCCAGCCGGGCCATGAGCTCGGACAACTCGCGCGGCTCGATAAAGGCCATGGCGGCCTTGCCGGCGGCCAGATAGTGCAGGGCCGAGGCGTAGCTGAACGACCGGAAGGCGTGGGTGTCGACGGAATCGCGGCGGTAGACGAGATAGATAGCGTCGTTGGCCAGGATGCCAACGTCGATATGCAGGGAGTGGCGGGCGGCGGCTTCGTCGACCAACGGGCGAAGCCCGCGCACCAGTTCGCTTTGTTCGATCATGGACTGGGCCAGGGCCAGCGTGCGCACGCCCAGGCGGTAGAGCCCGGAGCGGGGGTCGCGGGCCAGGTAGCCCTGTTCGCAGTAGGTGGTGACGTAGCGGTGGGCCGAGGTTTTGCTGATGCCGACGCGGGCGGCGATTTCGCTCAGGGTGAAGCCGGCGTCCTCGATGCCGAACAGGTCGAGGATGGCCAGCCCTTTGGCCAGGGATTCGGAGATATTGGCCTTTCCTGACACGAAACCGGCTCCGATTGCTAAAAATGTGAACCACCGTTCCGACTGGCGGAACACGCGAACCGGATGTGTGATAGCCGGAGTTGCCCCCGCTGTCAAAGGGTACGGGCGCGCAAAGGCCGATCTTCGCCAAGGAGCTCACTTTTTTGGCGATCATTCGGGGAGAAGCGGCGAGGGGCAAAGGCTGGCCCTGGATTCCGGCGGTGCGAGGGGCGGCAGATGAGGCGCGACCCGGGACGCGGCCTCGAAAGGCGCACAGAGGCATTCTCTGGACAACACAGCTGAATACTACTTTCTCTAAGAGTCCTTTCAAATGTTTTGAGGGACGCCGCACCGGTCTCCGACAGCCGCGACGCCGCAGTGCGCCATCAGGCCTTTGGCAGTTGTATCCCCCCGTCAAAAACAAGGCCATCGCGTCTGTTGATCAAATTGCACACATTCTGCATTTTCTCATTGACCTTTTCAAAAACCTCAATCTCTCGTCTGAGTGCCGCGCCTCCGCTGCTGATTTTCTCGTTGAACAGGCCCACCGCGAAATCATACAACTTGATATCCCATTGATTATGGAGTGTTGCCACTTCGTAATCGAGGTCGGAAATCACGCTTTTCGACTTGTCATCCAATACATTTCTTTTTTCATAAAATATGTTGCGCAAACCCAATTGCCTCGCAAGCAAGACGAGGCTTTCGTCGAACAGTTCCTGAATGCCAAAAGCGACGAACACCCGCTCGAGGTTCTTCTTTGCAAGCGACAAAGCCTTTTCACAAGCTTCCGACGAGGTCAGGTCCACGCCGGAAAGAACCCGCGTCATGAAATTCTTTCCCTTGTACACCACCTCCTTGAGGTCGCTGGTTATGTACTCAGAAAAAGAAATATTCCGGCCATGTATGATCGAGTACATGTGGCTATGCTTCCAGGTCTTCAAGAAGTAATATTCTGAATGCAGGCGCGCTATCGGCTCGCGCAGAAAGGTGAAGACCCGGACATCCCGTGAATAAATCCGTGGAGGATCATACTCTTGAAGAAGGATGTGGCCTTGTATCAGTTTGATTTTCTCCAAATGATCCTGGGATATTTCCTTGAAATTGACAAAATCCGAATCCGTATACAGGGAAAGAACTTCCTCGGGCTTAAAATTGTCCAGCAGAATTTTGTTTAACGTTGTCCCTGCCGTTCGCGGTATGTGCAGAAAGCAAAATGGATTCACGACAGACAACCCCAGGTTCCATTCAGAATTACGATTCGAAAATTCATAGTACTCGAAACGAACAAACGTTTTGGACGCCTGTGCGCCGGCCAGTGCATCGCGCCGGCCCCGGACACGCTTCCACCGGAAGCATCCTTAGCAGGTCGCGGAAAGCCTGCCAATCCGGTCGAACCTGGCAGGAGCTTTCCATCGCTGGAGCTTTCCCGCGCCACTTGGCCGGGCAATGGCCGCGAGAGCGGTGCCTCCAGAGGGCGGGTTCCTTCAGGCGAAGTCGCTCGCGCCATGCGGCCTGACCGGTCTGAAACAAGGCGACTCTCCGCCCGGCACACGCGAGCCGGCGCAAGAGCCTGGTCAAGAGCATGCGTCAGGCGCTGCTCCGCCCGGCGCGCGGCGAGCCCGCCCACAAAAAAGCCCCCTGCCCGGCTTCCACCGGACAGGGGGCCGATACCAGCGAAGAGACATTCTACCCCAGATAGGCCTTGGTCACCCGCTCGTCCGTGGCCAGCTCGGCCGACGGGCCGGACAGCACAATCGAGCCCGACTCCACCACATAGGTCCGCGTCGCCACCCGCATGGCCAGGCGGGCGTTCTGCTCGACCAGGAGAATCGTCGTGCCCATGGCCCCGAGGCCGGAAATGATCGCAAAGATTTCCGACACGAGCAGCGGGGCCAGACCCAGGCTCGGTTCGTCGAGGAGCAGCAGGCGCGGCCGGCTCATGAGCGCCCGGGCAATGGCCAGCATCTGCTGCTCGCCGCCGGAGAGCGTGCCGGCCGACTGGTTGCGCCGCTCGGCCAGGCGGGGAAAAAGCTCGAACATGCGCTCCATGTCCTTGGCAATCCCGGCCTTGTCCCGGCGCACGTAAGCCCCAAGCTCCAGGTTGTCGCCAACGCTTTGGCGGGCCAGCACCTGCCGGCCCTCGGGGGAATGGGCCATGCCCAGGCGCACGAGCGCTTCGGGCGGCAGGCCGGTAATATCGCGGCCGTCGAAACGCAGCGCCCCGGCGCGCGGGGCGACCAACTTGGACACGGCGCGCAGGATGGAGGTCTTGCCCGCGCCGTTGGCCCCAATGAGCGTCACGATCTCGCCGGCCGCAACCGACAGGGACACGTCGCGCACGGCGGAGACCGGCCCGTAATTGACGCACAAGCCCTCGACCTCAAGCAGCGCCATGCTCGTCCCCCCCAAGATAGGCTTCGATGACGCCCGGGTCGCGCTGGACCTCTTCCGGCGTCCCCATGGCGATCATCTGGCCGAAGCTCAGCACCATCACCCGGTCGCACAGGCCCATGACCATGGGCACGTTGTGTTCGATGAGAAGCACAGTCAGGTCGAAGCGTTCCTTGATGTCGCGGATAAAGCCGGCCAGCCCCACCTTTTCCGACGGATTGAGCCCGGCGGCCGGTTCGTCGAGGAGCAAGAGCTTGGGCGACAAGGCCAAGGCCCGGGCGATCTCCAACCGGCGACGGTCGCCGTAGGGCAGCGAGGCGGCCAGGGCCTCGCTGCGGTCGTCGAGCCCCACGAGGCGCAGCAGCTCATAGGCGCGCTCGGTGTTCTCCCGGTCCTCGCGGCGGCTGGCCGGCGTGCCCAGGATGCCGCCCAGAAGGCCGGAGCAAGCGTGCACCCGGCCGGCCACGCGCACGTTGTCCAGAAGCGAAAGGCCCCCGAAGAGCCGGATGTTCTGGAAGGTGCGGGCCAGCCCCAGCCGGGCGATGGCCTCGGGCTTGGCCCGGGTGATGTCGTGGCCATCAAAGACAACGGAGCCGGTGTCGGCCCGGGTCATGCCGGTCAGGAGATTGAAAAAGGTGGTCTTGCCTGCGCCATTGGGGCCGATAAGGCCCATGATCTCGCCCGGGCGCACCGCGATGGACACGTCGCACACGGCCATGAGCCCGCCAAAGGAGCGGCGCAGATCGCTTGCCTCAAGGAGCGCGCTCATGCCGCGCCTCCCCGGCCGGAAGCCAGCCTGGCCCGCAGCGTCGCCAAACCGCCCATGAGACCCTGGGGCAGATAGACGCACACGGCCACCAGCACCACGCCGTTTAGAATCATGCGCGAGTCCTTGAGCGGCCGCAGCACCTCGGGCAGGCTGACCAGCAGGGCCGCGCCGAAAAGCGGCCCCCACAGCGAACGCGAGCCGCCGATGAGCACGTAGGCAAGACAGGTGACCGAGGCGTCGAAGGTGCCCTGCCGGGCGTTCCAGGTGTTGAGGAAGGGGGCGGACATGGCACCGGTGACGGCGGCCAGGGCGCAGCCCAGGACAAAGGCCGTGACCTTGTTGGCCGTCACGGCCACGCCCATGGCCCCGGCTGCCAGCTCGTCCTCGCGCACGGCGAAAAAGGACAGGCCCCGGCCGATGCGGCTCATGCGGTACACCACGAACATGGTGAGCGCGAAAAGCGGCCCGAAAAACCAAATGTAGTCCAGACGCGACTCGAAGGCCTGCGGAATGCCGAATATGCCGACCGCGCCGCCGGCGATCGGCATATTGAGCACGGCCACGTTGACCACCTGGACAAAGGCGATGGTGGCCAGGGCCAGATAGATGCCGCGCAGGCGAAGGGCGGGATAGCCGACGGCAACGCCCAGGACCACGCCGACGATCAGGGCGAACAGCCACTCCACCGGGTACATGCAAAAGCCCAGAGCCGCACGCCAGGGGGCGAAGTACGGGTGCGTGCCCATGATGGCCGCCACATAGCCACCCAGGGAATAAAACCCGAGGCTGGCCAGGGAGAGCTGGCCGGCCATGAGCGGGAAGTAGATGCTTAAGCCCAAAAGCGCCTGCTGCACGATGGTGACGATGAGGAAGCCGTAGTTTTCCAGGAAACCGGACATATTAAACCTTCTGCTCCAGTCGGCCGCCAAGCAGGCCCTGGGGACGCACCAGCAAAATGGCGAACAGCAGGACAAAGGCCACCGCTTCCTTGTACGAACTCATGTCCGGCGGCAAAAAAGCCTCGCCAAGGCCAATGACCAGCCCGCCGAGCACGGCTCCCGGAATGCTGCCGAGGCCCCCGAGCACGATGACGGCCAGGCCCTTTAAGCCATAGGCGACGCCGAAATACGGCCCGGCGATGCCGAACGACGCGCCGATCAGCGTGCCGGCCAGGCCGCCGAGCAGGCCCGAGATGAAAAAGGTGCCGAGAATGAAGCGGTTGACGCTGATGCCGAGCAAGCTTGCCGTATCGGCGTTTTCGGCCGTGGCCCGAAGCGCCTTGCCGCCGCGCGTGCGGGCAATAAACCAGCCCAGGCCGGCCAGCATGATAAGGCTCGCCGCGAAGAGGATGATCTGGATGGTGCGCACGGCCACGGGCTTGCCGCCGACGGAGAATATGACGGCCATGGGCAGGTTGCCGAAGATGCCGGCCGGGAAGGAATAGATCTCCGCGCCGACCAGATACTGGATCAGGTTGACGACGATAAGGGCCACGCCCAAACTGCTGACCAGGGCCAAGAGCGGATCGGCTCCGCGCTGGCGAAGCGGCTTAAAGGCCAGTCGCTCGACGGCCATGCCGGCCAGCCCCGAAAGCAGCGCGCCGACGATGAGCGCCGCGAAAAAGGGCAGCGTCACCGGCAGGCTGACGTCGGCCAGCAGGCCGTTTATGCCGAAACGTCCCACGCACAGGGCGTAGGTGAGGTACGCGCCCAGGGTAAAGACCGCGCCGTGGGCGAAGTTGATGATGCCGAGGATGGAAAAGACCAGGGTGTAGCCCAGGGCAAAGACGGCATAGACCGAACCGATGCTCAGGCCGTTGAGCAGGCTTTGGATGAGCCAGGCAAAATCCATGGGGGAACGCTTTTTTCAGGCGGCCGGGAAGCCATGGAGCGCTTGCCCGGCCGCCGTCAGGATCGGGCGGTTTATTCGGAAACCAGGACGAACGAGCCGGTCTGGCCGTCGGGGTTCATGACGATCTTGGAGACGTAGAAGGCCTTCTGCTCCACTTCGCCGGACGGCTGGATGCTGATCTCGCCGACAGGGGTCATATACGAGCCGGTGCGCAGGGACTTGTTGAGCAACTCGCGCAGTTCGGCCAGCTCGAAATCGGCAATCTTCTTGCCGGTTTCCTTTTCGATCTTGGTAAGCGCCTCGGCCACCACCTGGACGGCGGCGTAGGCCTGGGCCGAGAACTGGGCCGGACCCTTCTTGTAGGCGGCCTCGAAGGCGGCCACGAAGTCCTTGTTGACCGGATTCTTGTCCACGGTGGCCGGGCTGTAGGCCTGGGCCACCAGGATGTCGTTGCAAAGCGCGCCGCACACCGGGAACATGTTGGGGGAATTAAGCCCGTTGCCGCCGACGATGAGCCCCTTGTAGCCGAGCTGGCGCAACTGCTTGACCAGATTGCCGGAATCGGCGGCCAGACCGGAAATGATGACCAGATCGGCGCTTGCCCCGAGCACGGCCGTCACCTGGGTGGTGAAGTCGTTGTCGGTGGTCTGGAACTTCTGGACGGTCGCGGTCTCCAGGCCGAGGTTTTTCACGGCTTCCTGGAAGGTCACGGTCTCGGAGGAGGAAAAGGCGTCGTTTTGGGCATAGAGCACGGCCACGCGCTTGATGGCCGGATTCAGTTTCATGGCCTGCTTGACCGAGTACGGGGCCACCTGGGTCATGGGGGCGGAGATGCGGCCGACGAATTCGCCGATCTCGGGAATGCCCTTGGCCGTGTTGGAGGGGCCGACCACCGGGGTCTTGGCCCGATCGGCGATGGGATCGGCGGCAAAGGCCTGCTGGGACAGGGTGGGGCCGATGATGGCCACGACCTTGTCGCGGTTGATCAGGTTCTGGAAGGCGTTGACGGCCCCGGCCTCGTCGCCGGCGGTGTCCTGGAAGACCAGGGTGATCTTCGTGCCGTTTATGCCCCCGGCGGCGTTGATGCGTTCCTCGGCGATCTTCGCGCCGTTGACCTGCTCCTGGCCGAACAGGGCGACGTTGCTGGTCTGGGCCACGGCGACGCCGATGGGGATGGGGGTGGCGACCTTGTCGGCCAGGGCCGGGTTGGCGGCGCAAAGGACCAGGGCCAAAATGGTGACGAGACGCTTCATGGAGCCTCCGGGCAGGAACGTTTGTAACCCTTTCGCAATGGTGAAAAATGTCTCTTGGGCAATGGCGGCGCTTCTGTCAAGGCTTGTACCCGTAAAACCGGCCTGTTGCGCCGATTCCCGACGCATCGGGCCGGGACGGGGATGGGAACGGGAATGGTTGTTTCCACAATTCCGTGAAATCCCCCTGCTCACTTCGTCCGCTTCCCCTCCGGGGCGGGGCCGGGCCAGGCCGGACAGCTGGTTGCGCCGCCGCCCCGGTCGCGCCTTCGCGCCAACGCAAGCGGGGCGGCGTTTCCGCCGCCCCGCTCGTGCCGGACAGATACGGCCAAATGTTCCGGGCTGGCCGGGCTAGGCCCGCATGAGCATCCAGGGGAAGCCGACCAGCAGATACACGGCCAGATAGATGGCTCCGAAAACAAACCCGAGCACCCAGAATTCCTTGCCCTTGATGTAGCCCGATCCGTAGTAGATGGGCGAAGGCCCGGTGCCGTACGGCGTCAGGATGCCCATGATGCCGAGCGTGCCGCACAGGACCATGGCGGCCAGCCGGATATCCAGGCCCGGGACGGCCAGGGCGGCGGCCAGCATGACCGGCAGCAAGGCGGCCACATGGGCGGTGACGCTGGCGAACATGTAGTGGCTGACGAAAAAGAGGATGGTCAGCCCAAGCAGCGTGGCCGTGGGGCTCATGCCCTGCATGTGCACGGCGGCGGCGTCGGCGAACCACTTAAGAAACCCGGTCTTGCCCAGGCCGTCGGCCAGGGTCACCAGGGTGGCGAACCAGGCCAGCACGTTCCAGGCCTGCTTGTAGCCGAGCACGTCGTCCCAGCTCACCACCTTGGCCAGGACCATGATGCAGATGGCGGCCAGGGCCACGGTGGTGGGATCGACGATGCTCTTGAGAAATATCCAGCCCAAAAGCGCGCCCACGGCGAGCAGGCCCATGGTGATCTCGCGGCCGGATAAGGGGCCGAGCTTGCGCAGTTCCTCGCCGGCCCAGATGGGGGCGTGTTCCGAGGTCTTCTGGGTCGGCGGATAGATGCAGTAGGCCAAAAGCGGCGTGGCCAGAAAGAGGATCACGCCTACCGGCAGGATGCTGACAAACCAGTAGCCCCAGTCCAGGTTCACCTGGGTGGCCTTGTCCACCAGGGAGTGGGCCAGGACGTTGGGGGCCAGGCTGGTCAGGAACATCGAGGAAGTGACGCAGGTAGTGGCCAGGGCCGTCCACATGAGATAGGCCCCCATGCCCCGGGGATTGTCGTCCGGGGTGGAGCCGTAGAGCGGCGGGATGTTCTTGATGATGGGGAAGATGGTGCCGCCGCTTCGGGCCGTGTTGGACGGCATGAACGGGGCCAGGATCAGATCGGCCAGGGCCACGGCGTAGCCCAGGCCCAGGGTCTTTTTGCCCATGCGCTTGATGAGCGTGAGCCCCAGCCGCTTGCCAAGGCCGGTCTTTTCATAGCCCAGCGCGAACATGAAGGCGGCGAAGATGAGCCAGACCGTGCCGTTGGAAAAGCCGGACAAGGCCCACTTGAGCGCGTCGCCCGGCGAGGGAACCTTGCCCGGGGCCACGGGCACGAGACGGAACACGGCGGCCACGGTGACGCCGATAAGCCCCGACAGGGCCGGCGGGATGGGTTCCAGGACCAGGGCCACGACCACGGCGGCGAACAGGGCGAAGTAGGCCCAGGC
>JBKICS010000358.1:0-5388 GCA_046567015.1 Acidobacteriota bacterium
CGATGGGGAAGGCGGGGAAGCGGGCCGGTTTCGTGCGATCAAGGCGTCGTGCGAAACCGGCCCGGTCGCATTGCTGCGATGCGGCGTCGTTGCGTGCCTATTCGTACTTCTTGGCGTAGGCGGCGTCGTTGTAGAGCCCTTCGCCGTGGGCGTCCTTGCCGAAGTCACTGATGATCTTCTGGCCGTCGGGGGAGGCGACGAAACTGATGAATCCACTGGCCAGCTCGGAAGTCGGCTTGCCGTCGGCTTGATGGCACAGGGCGTGGTAGGTGTTGACCAGTTTCTTGTCGCCGGAGAACAGGATGGCCAGTTTGGGGGTGTTTTTCTTCTCGGCGGCCCAGGTGCTGCTGTCGGTCATGAAGTAGCCGCCTTCGTCGTTGGCGCGCTTGAGCGTGGCGGTCATGAAGTCCTTGGTGACGACGTACCAGTCGCCGGCGGGTTCGACGCCGGCGTCTTTCCAGGTGTCCAGTTCTTTTTTGTGGGTGCCGGAGTTGTCGCCGCGCGAGAAGAATTTGGCCTGGGCCTTGGCGATTTTCTGGTAGGCGTCGGCGGCGGAGGAGGCCTTGGCGATGCCGGCCGGGTCGCTTTGCGGGCCGACGATGAAGAATTCATTGGAGCCAATGAGCGTCGAGCAGCCGGCCCAGCCTTCGGCCACCGCTTTTTTCTCGGCGGCCGGGGCATGGACCATGATCATGTCCACTTCGCCGGCTCTCAGCATGTCGAGGGACTGGCCGGAGCCGGCCTTGACCCAGTCGAGTTTGCATTTTTGCTTGGTGCAGTAGGCATCGCCCAGGACTTTGAGCAGGCCGAGTTCGCCGGGGCTGCCCGTGGCCAGGGTGAAGGTCTTGGGTCCGGGGCCGTAGCTTTCGGCGACTTTGGGGCCGGCCTGGGCGGCGGTCGTAAGCAGGCACAGGACAGCGGCCAGGATGATGGTCAGGCGCATGGGCGAATCCTCCGTGTTCTCAATTTTTTAATACTCCCATCATTTCTGTCGGAAGAAGTCAATAAATGTCATTTGAAACAAGTGGTTGTGTTATTTTTGACAGGTGCTTTTCCGACTACGGAAGGGGCTTTACACGTAATGTCATTACGTGTTTTTAGTCTTGCGGCGCACGGAGCTGTCCGCTGGAAAGGTACATGGATCGGACCGAATTCAGCCATATGTTTGGCCGCCGGCTGCGGCATTTGCGGCGTCTGCGTGGATTGACCCAGGCGGCTCTGGCCGCGCGCTCCGGCATCTCCCTGGAACACTGCAACAAGGTGGAGCGCGGGGCGGCCGCGCCGTCCCTGACGGTCATCGAAGCGTTTTGCCGGGCTCTGGATGTGGACCCGGCGATTTTGTTTCTTTTTGGCCGGCGCAATGGCCAGGCGGCTGACGCCGGCCTGGATTGGGCCGGCGTCCATGCCCGGCTGGGGATTTTTTCCTGGCGGCTGGGGACCGATGTGATCCGTTCGGCGGCATCGTTGCGGCGCTTGCTCGGGCATGCGGGCAAGTCGCGCCAGGAGCCGGCCCGGACGTTTTTCGAATCGGTCTTTCCCCAGAGCCTGGAGGCGGTGTTGGCCGCGCGGGATTCCCTGGCCGCGCCCGGCGATCGGCAGGCCCTGGGCGTGTCGTTTCGCCGGCGCGACGGCGAGTCGCGCCAGGGCTGCCTGGTGCTGGAACTGGTCAGCCGGGAGCGCGAGGAGGTCTGGGGCGCGGGGGTGCTGGTCGATGTGTCCGAGCCGCACCGGCTGGAGCGGATGGTGCGCACCGAGGCGGCCCTGGTTGATCGCCGGGTGCGCGAGCGGACGATCCGGCTGGAACGGGCCAATGCCCGGCTGGTCAAGGAAAACGCCGAACTGACGATCCGGGAGCGCCGCTACCGGGAAGTCTTCGAGCATGCCCCGGTGGGAATCGCCTTGAGCACGCCGGAGGGGCGGTATCTGGAGGCCAATGCCGCCCTGGCCAGGATGTACGGCTATGGTGGGGCCCAGGAACTGATGCGAAGCGTCACGGACATCGGCGGCCAGCTCTACGTCGATCCCGCCCGGCGCGGCGAGATGGAACGGCAGTTGGCCGCCGCCGGCCGGGTGGAGCGGTTCGAGGCCGCCATCCGCCGCCGGGACGGCTCGGAACTGGCCACCCGTCGGGAGGTGCGGGCCGTTTCCGATCCTAACGGGGGGACGCTCTATTTCGAGCATTTCGTCCAGGACTGCACGGCCCTGGACAGCGCCGAGCAGTATCTGCGCCGCTACGCCCGCATCATCGCCGCCTCGTCCGACTTCATCGCGCTGGTGGACGGCGAGGGTCGTTACCTGTTCGTCAACGACGCCTATGTGGCCGCCTTTGGCCAGCCCCGGGAAAGCATCATCGGCCATTTCATTCGGGAATTCTTCGACCGGGACTATGTCGAGCAGGAGGTGCAGCCCCGCCTGGCCGCCTGTCTGGCCGGCAAGGTCATCCATTTCGACCGCTGGCTGACCCTGCCGAAGCTTGGCCGGCGGTATTTGTCCATCCATTATTCGCCCTGGTCCGAGGAGGGCTCCGGCCAGCGGTGCGTGGTGATCAGCGTGCGCGACATCACCGACACCCGACTGGCGGTGGAGGAGTTGCGGGAAAGCGAGAAGACCACCTCCATTTTGTACCGGGTTTCCAGCGCCGTGGCCACGGAAGAGGACATGGACAGCCTGTTCTCGGCCATCCGCAATATCCTGGGCGAGGCCCTCGATGTCCGGGAATTTTGCATCGCCCTGGCCAACCGGGAGCGCGACTGCCTGGAGTATGCGCTGTTTGACAGCCAGTGCGAACCACGTCCTCCCGTGATTACGGACCTCAAGCGGCGGCTTACCCCCCTGACCAAGGACAATTTCAGCGATTTCAAGGAAGCGAGCGTCCTGGTCGAGGTCATGCGCACGGCCCATCCCCTGCTCGTGACCCGGCGGGGCATGCGCCTGACCGGACTCGTCTGTCCCGGCCGTCCCCCCGAGGTCTGGTTGGGGGTGCCGATCCGGGTGCGCCAGGAAGTGCTCGGGGTCATGGCCGTGATGCATTTTTCCAATCCGGCCCAGTACGGCAAGAAGGAGGCGGAGCTGCTCCTGTCCGTGGCCGAGCAGCTGGCCCTGGGCGTGGAGCGCCGGCGCAACCTGGAGGCCCTGCGCGCCGCCAAGGAGGAGGCCGATCGGGCCAATCAGGCCAAGAGCCGCTTCCTGGCCAGCATGAGCCATGAGATCCGCACGCCCATGAACGCCATTTTGGGCCTGACCGACGTGGCCTTGCGCACGACGCTGAGCCCGGAGCAGCGCGACTACCTGGAGACGGTCCACGAGTCGGCCCGGCATCTGCTCGGCATCTTAAACGATATCCTGGATTTCTCGAAGATCGAGGCCCGGCATATGGAGCTTGAGCTGGTGGACTACGATCTGCACGATCTGCTGCGATCGGTCGTGAAAACCCTGGAGCTCTCGGCCCGGGACAAAGGACTGTGGCTGACCCTGGACCTCACCCCGGGCCTGCCCCGCCAGGTGCGCGGCGATCCGGGCAAGGTTCGCCAGATCCTGGTCAATCTCGTGGGCAACGCCGTGAAGTTCACCGCCTCCGGCGGCGTGTCCCTGCGGGCCTGCCATGCGTCGCCCGCCCCGGACGGCGTGCCCCGGCTGGAATTTTCCGTGGCCGACACCGGCATCGGCATCGCTCCGGAGCAGGCCGACCTCATTTTCGAGAGCTTCCGCCAGGCCGACAATTCCACGGCCAGGCGCTACGGCGGTTCAGGCCTGGGCCTGGCCATCAGCCGCGAGCTGGCCCAGCTCATGGACGGCGATATCCAAGTGGTCTCCACGCCCGGCAAGGGCAGCCGCTTCACCCTGTCCGTTCCCTTCCTGGCAGGCGTTTCGCCAGGCGGGGTCCAGGCCCGGGGCCGGTTGCCGCAAGCCACGGGCCCAAGCCTCACGGTGCTGCTCGCCGAGGATAATCCGGTCAACATCAAGCTGCTCGACATCCATTTGCACAAGCTCGGCCACAAGGCCGTGGTCGCCACGACCGGCGAGGCGGCCCTGGCCCTGCTGGCAAAATCGGATTTCGATCTCGTGCTCATGGACATCGAGATGCCGTCCATGGACGGCCTCACCGCCGCCCGGCTCATCCGGACCGGCGGCCGGGCCGATGCGCCCGTGCGCGACCCGCAGGTGCCCATCGTGGCCGTCACCGCCCACGTCTCGACCGAAGTGCGCCAAGCCTGCGTCGAGGCCGGCATGAACGCGTACATCGGCAAGCCGATCAATCTCGACGAATTGGCCCGGGTCATCGCATCCCTGGCGCGGCAGGCCGCCGAACCCGGCCTCGGGCCGGAGGCGGCGCAACAAGGGGACGGACCGTCCCTGGCCGCGCTGCCCGCTGCGGAGCCGGCTCGCCCCGACCTGCCCCAGGGCGTCTTGGACACCGAATGGGCCTTGAAGCGCCTGGGAGTCGAACGGGAGGTTTTCGAACCTATTCTCGCTATTTCGTTGGAAGAATTTGACAAACGCCTGGAGGCGGCCGAACGCGCCCTGGCCGAGTGGGACATGGCCGGCCTTTCCTTGCACGCCCATACCCTGAAGTCGGCCGCCGCCACCATCGGCGCGGCCCATTGCCGGGAGCTGGCCGCCGCCCTCGAGCGCGTCAGCAACGACCGGCAGGGCAAAGAGGCCAAGCCGCTGTTGCGCCGGCTCAAGCAGGCGTTTGGAGCCGTCCGGGCTGTTTGCGGCCGGCCTTGACGCGTCCGGACGCTTTTGCGAACCAGTAAACAATCTATGCTATTTCCAGCCGCCACGGCTGGTACAGGAAAACCGCCATGCCCACCTTGCTTATCGCCGATGATTCCATGTTCCAGCGGTTTCAGGCCGCCAAGACCGCCAGGGACGTCGGCTTCGAGGTCATCGAGGCCAAGGACGGCGAGGAGTGCCTTCGGCTGGTCCGGGAGCACCGTCCCGCCGTTCTGCTGCTCGACCTCAACATGCCCGATCCGGGCGGCATGGCCGTGCTGGAGGTGCTGGCCCGTGAACTGCCGGACATCCGGGTGTGCGTGGTCACGGCCGATATCCAGGAGACCACCCGGGCCCGCTGTTTGGAGCTTGGGGCCTGCGTCTTCCTCAACAAGCCCGTCGAGCAGCACGCCCTGCGCGACACCCTGCGATCGTTGCTCTAACCATGGGGGCGCACCTCGCCATGTCGCTTTCATCCTTGCAGCTCGACATCTTGCAGGAGCTGATCAACATCGGCGTCGGCCGGGCCGCCGGCATGCTCAACCAGATGGTCAACACCCACATCCAGTTACAGGTGCCGGTCCTGCGGGTGTTGACTCCCAAGCAACTGGCGGACCAGTACGCCGCCCGGGCCAATTCGGTTTTTCCGCCGTCCAGCTGTCCTTCACCGGC
>JBKICS010000359.1:0-3562 GCA_046567015.1 Acidobacteriota bacterium
GCACCTTGGCCACCATCCAGAACTCCCCGCCGGTCGTAACACGCGGTTCGTGGAGGGCCATGTGGATGACCAGCCGGTCGCCCGGGGCCGCCTCCAGACCACGTTCCCGGGCCAGATCGGCGGCCAGGGCCAGGCGCAAGCCACCGGCCGACAGGTTGGCCAAGCGGGCCGCGCCGCTGTGAAAATCCCCGGAGCGCAAGGCCGGAGCGTCGCGGCGAAACCCGGTCTGGCGGTCGTAGCGCCAGAAAAACGCCGCCTGCATCCGGTCCGGATCAGGCTCCAGGCGCAGGCTTTTGCGCCGTTGGCCGAACACCAGGGCCTCGGGCTGGGCCAGGCGCAGGCGGGCTTGGCCGGCCGGACTGGCCGCCGCCGCCCGGATGTGGCTGTCGAAGGTGTAGAAGGTTTCTTCCTGGCCTTTTTTGCGCAATACCACCTGAAAATAGCCCTTGACCGGCAGCCCCACCCAATGCGGGCCGGCCGCCGCCCGGCCGATGCTTTCCAGCAGCACTCCCCGGTTGGACGCCTCCAAAATGGCGCAGTCGATTTCCTTGAGCCCGACGATGGCCTGGGGCAGCGTCAAATGGCAGCGGGAGCGCTGGGCAATGGCCTCTTCCAGCAAACGGCGGGACAGGGCGGACGATGTCATCGGGCGTGTTACTTCTTTGCCCATACGCCGGCCTCTCGCGGCGGGCGCGCGGGAACGGATGGGGTTTGCCATGCGTTGCCATGGCTGGATTGGACGGGCGGTCCGGGGTGTCGTCGGGAATCCCCTGCGTCGCCGGCTCCTCGGGGCCTGACCCGGGAAGCCGGGGCCGTTTTCGCGGACGCGACCGCAGCCTGCCGGCCACCGTTCCGGCCGGGGGGCGCTTAAGAGACGTACCGCTGCGGCGAGTATGGAGAAAAATGATTGCGACGAGGTGGCGAATCCTCGCCGATTGGGCCGCGACGGCGGGGAACCGGTCCATGGGGCCGTTTGGCTGCTTGGCGTCGAGGGGCGCGAAAGAGCGGGGCGAGGCGGCGGCTTCGGACCTGTCCCGGTGCGTTCGGGCGCGTCCTTCCAGGGCCGGCCCGGCGGATGGGACGGGTTGCCCTTTCCGCTGCCGGGCGCTCGGGCCCGGCCCGGGGTCAGACGAGCCGTTCGCCGCGGTGATCGAGGTGCCAGACGTAGAGGATGTCGGCCAGTCGCGCAATGACGTTGTCGGCCACGGGCTTCCAGCGCATCTTGCCGCTGGCCGGGTCCGCCAGGCCTTCGGCCAAAAATGCCAGGCCGAGCGAGAGGTCCTCGCCCACCCGTTCCGGATGGACGTGGCACACCTTGGCCACAAGCAGGAATTCCCCCAGCGTCGTGGCCCGGGGTTCGCGCAGGTCGAGGTGGATGACCAGCCGCTCGCCCAGGGCGGTCGGCAGGCCGCGTTCCCGGGCCAGGGCGGCGCGCAGGGACAGGCACAGACCGCCGGCCGAGAGATTGACCAGCCGGGCGCGGCCGTGCTGGAAATCCGAGGAACGCAGGGCCGGAGCCTCGCGGTTGAACCCGGTTTCGCGGTCGTAGCGCCACAGAAAAATGGAATGCAGCCCGTCGCGTTTGGGCTCAAGGCGCATGCTCTTGCGGCGCTGCCCGTAGGTCAGGGTCTTCGGCTCTTCCAGGCGCAGGCGGAGCAGGCCGCTGGGACTGGTCGCCGCCCGCTGGACGCTGGTCGAGAAGGAATAGAACATCTCTTGCAGCACCCCGTCGCGGCGCAGCATCATCCGGAAAAAGCCCGTGACCGGCAACCCGGCCCAGTGCGGACCGGCCACCGCCTTGTCGAGGCACTCGAGCAACAGGCCCCGATCGGAGATCTCCAGGATGTCGCAGTCGAGTTCCTTGAGTCCCCCGATGATCTTGGGCAGCGTCACGTGGCAGCGGGAGCGCTGGGCGACGGCGCCTTCCAGGAGGAGACGCGGCGTTTCGGTCGCGGTCATCGGGCCGGCACCTTCCTTTCGCGTTTGCGAGCAGCCAACCCGGCGACACGCGTGCGGCGATGGCCGGTTTCGGACAGTTCAGGGCGTGAATGAGTATCCACTGTGTTCTGGCCGAAATCCATTGTCAATGCCAATGTCGCTTGGCGTAAAACAATTGTTTTATGAAAGCACGGGATTGGGACAAATTGACGCTTTTCAAGCGCCCCCGGCCATGCTACCTGCTGCCCCGTGTTGGCGCGGGTTCAGGGAAAAAAGTCCGCGCACGGGGAGGAGTGCGATGATCGCGGCTTGGTTGCGAATGGGCGTCGTCTGGGCGGCGCTGGTGGTGTGCGGCGCGCCCGAGGCGCTGGCCAAGACGGTTTTTCTCGGCGGCAGCCAGACGGCCGGCTGGAAGCACATGGGCCTGTTCAAGGACGTGGACAACAAGGCGGCGGTGAGCAACACCACGGCCAAGATTCTCAAGGGGCTGGCTCCGGTGGTCGCGCTTAAGCCCGAGAAGGTCTTCATCCTGGAAGGCATAAACGAGCTGTATAGCCCCAACCAGGCCATCCTGGCCCGCTACCGCGAGATCTTGCTGCGCATCAACAAGGGTTCGCCCAAGACCATGATCTTCGTGCAAAGCGTGTTGCCCGTGGTCAACCGGCCGGACCTGTCCAACGACAAGATCGCGGACCTCAACGCCGGCCTCAAAACCC
The DNA here is from genome assembly GCA_046567015.1 of Acidobacteriota bacterium. Taxonomy (GTDB): domain Bacteria; phylum Desulfobacterota; class Desulfovibrionia; order Desulfovibrionales; family Desulfovibrionaceae; genus Solidesulfovibrio. The sequence goes on from JBKICS010000359.1 coordinate 2,655, forward strand.
TGTGCGGCGAGATGCCAAACTGCGTCTACATCGATCTGTTCAGTCATTTTGCCGTCAATGGAGCGCTCAACGAAAGCCTTACCACCGACGGCGTCCACCTGCGTCCCGACGGCTACAAGCTGTGGCAGGCCTTGATCGAGAAATACGTGGTCCAACCCAATGACCAGCTCACCCGGCCCGAAACCGTGGCCGGCCTTAACCCGCAACCCTCCGCCGCCAACTGATCGGCGGCGCGGCCGCGTCCTGGCCGCTGCGTTGCGCTGGGGGCTTGCTTTCGGCCCGGACGCCGCGTCGGGAGGCTCGGCCCTGGCCACGGCGTTTCTCCGCGAAGCCCGGCTCAGGCCATGGCCTTGCGCCGGGGGCTCACCACGGATTGCGCTCCGGCAACACCCCGTCCGCCGGCGCCCTGGCCGCCTCCGGGAAGCCCGGCTCGGGCCACGGCTCCCCCGGGGAGAGCCCGGCCCTGGCCCGACGAGAGGCCGGGGAGGGCCGGGGGGAAGCTGCGCCTACTTTTTGGGCAACCCGACATCCTTGACCGTCCAGCCGGCGTCGGTTTTTTCCAGGATCATTTGCAGGTGCGGCGTGGCGTCCTTCTGCCCCTTCTTGAGATCTTTCTTCGCCAACTCGTCCAGGACGTTTTTCTTGTTCGGCCCGAACACCTTGTCCAGATCTTCGGCGGGAAAGAGCTTTTCAATGTCGGCCGAATTGACGCGGAAGGTTCTGTCGAAGGAGATTTCGACCACAGCTTTGTCGGGGCCTTCCTGCTGCCTGCTCAGAACCTTGAAGTTCTTCAGTTCAACCAGCTTCTCCCAGATGAACTTCGAGCCGTCGCCCTTGTTGAGCATGAATTTCAGGAACATGTCTTGCAGCTTGGCATCGCTGAGCGGGTCGCTGGAACAGCCGGCGGC
>JBKICS010000360.1:0-8193 GCA_046567015.1 Acidobacteriota bacterium
CCTCGCCCTCGGCCAGTACCACCTCCAGTTCCAGAAATTCCCCCAGGCCTTCTACCCGGTCCAGATGCACCCGGGTGCGGCCGCAGTGGTAGAGGGTGCGGTTTTTGCGCACCCGGCCGCAGACGCCAAGGGCCTTTGCCAGGACTTGGCGCAGGGCGGCCGGCGCCTCTGTCGGCGCGATGTCGTAGTGCGAGGCCTTGGGGCCGGCCGCGTCCGGGCGTTGGTAGAAGATGAGCTGCCCCTCGGTTGCCGCCAGCTCCCGCAGCTTGAGCCGGCCGTTTGGGCAGGGAAAAAACGTGTCGTCCTGGGCGATGGGCATCGGCCCGGCGTCGGCCAGGGCGGCGACTGCGGCTTCAATGGCGTCGACGCTTGGGATGCGGGCTTTTATCTCGATATTGCGGGCCATGGTGGCTCCTTGAGGGCGGGGCTTTCCCCGTGGCTTGCCCCGGCGCCTAGCGCGAGGCAAGCGGGAAAGACATTTTTATTGTTGACAATGAAAATCAATATCACTATTTTTGAACCAACACGAATCGCCGCTCCAGCCGGAGCCGGCCCGACAGAGCCCGTCTCGTTGCGGACGGCGACAAGGGGAAACATCATGGCGTGCACAGGTGGAAAATGCCTGCTCACCAGCAAGGTGCGCAAGCTTCGCGAGACAGGGATGGAGGCCATGGCCTCGGGCGATCTGCGCCAGGCCGAGGAGCTGCTGCGCCAGTCGGTGGAACTGGGCGAAACCGACGGCGGCCTGGATGTGGTCACGGCCAATTCGGCCTACCGGCTGGCCATGACCCTGCACCAGGCCGGGCGCAGCGACGAAGCGGCGGATCAGTTCGCGAAGGCGCTGACCCTGGCCCGGGGCCGGGCCGGTTGTGGCAGCAAGCTCTATAAGAACATTCTCGGTCAGTTCGCTGCGGCGCTGCCCGACCGGGCGCTGCCCGATCTGGCCTGCGCCGTGGGGGAATAGGCTTCTCTCCGTCATATGGGCGCGTCCGGCCGGACCTGGCGGTCAACGGGCGGGCGCGTTCCTTTTGCGGGAGCTCAGAACACGCTCATGCGCGTTTCTTTCAGATACTTTTCTTCCAATACCTTGCAGATGCGCTTGATGATGTTGCGCCGGATCTCCAGGTCGATGGGCAGGTTGGGATCCTGGTGGGCTTCGTTGATGCGCGCGCCCACCACGAATTCGATGGAATCGCTGTCGAGCAGGATCTCGTAGAGCTGGCTGGCGGGATTCCGTTCGCGCGGCGGGTCGTCGCGCTCGAGCAGCCGGGCCAGGCGGGTGAGCGTCAGGATGCCCTCGGTGACCAGGTCCACCCCGTCCATCTCGGCGGCCGGCGGGATGTCGCCGCTGCTGCCGCCGCGCAGGCTGTCGCGGATGGCCCGGTTAAGCTCCCGGGAGACGATGTTGGCGGTGGTGCCGCCGCAGATGATCTTGCGGCCGGGAAACTCCGCCAGCATTTCGGCGAACTCCTTGTCGCGGTTGGCGGCGTAGGGCGGGCCGGTGAGCACGATGGCCCGGCGGGGACGCCGGAAATAGATCACCGCCGCCGTCATGTCGTCGTAGGCCCGCTGGAACGGCTCCTGGCGCAGGGCCTGGCCGAGGATCTGCTGGGACAGGCCCCGGGCCGAAACCTGCGGATCGCGGGCCACGATCTCCTCGACATAGTCCCGGCAGCCCTTGACCCGCCAGCCCAGGCGCATGCGCTCCGAGCCGAGCCCGGCCTGGGTGATGCCGTCGGAAGTGAAAATCAGCCGGTCTCCCGGGCGCATGGTCAGGTCGTAGACCCGGATGACCCGCTCGTTGTAGCGCGGGGAGGACACTTCCTCGTACTCCATGTCAAGCGCCTTGCCGTCGCGCAGCAGGATCACCGGCGGATTGTCCATCTCCACCACCCGGGTGGCCCCGTCCGGGAAGATGTCCACCACGGTGAAGGTGGCGTAGCTGATCTTGCGCACCTGGCACACGGGCAGGGCGTCCATGATGACCTCGGCCGTGCGCACGATGTCGGCGTCCTTGGCCGTGTACTTAAGCGCCATGGTGGCGGTCATGAGCGACAGGATGCTGGCCTTGACCCCATGGCCCAGGCCGTCGGACAGGACCGCGATGACCCGGCCCTCGTCGGCGATGCGCAAGGTCTTGAAGGCATCGCCGCAGATGTCCTCGCCAAACCGGTTGCGCTGGGCCGCGTCCACCTCGACAAAGACGTCCTCGGTCATGACCGGCGTCCCCGCATGTCCTTGTCGCCGATGCGCTTGGCCCCGCTGGAGAACCCCTCGGCCAGGGAGCGCAGCAGGATTTCCGTGTCGGCCATGTTCTCGCCCAGGCGGCAGGCGATCTCCTGCACGGTCTCCAGGTTCTTGCGGATGATCTCCCGGGCCCGGTTGGCGATCTCGTCGCGGCGCAACTCGCTGCCGGTGACGTCGAAGACGATGCCGCCGAGCACGTTGCGCGGTTCGATGGTGAAGATGGTGACGCTAAACACCCGGTCGTCATGGCGCAAGGCGTCGCGGTGGATGTCGGTTTCGGTGTCCAGCGCCCGGCGGAACAGGGAGATAAACGGCACGATCTTGTCCAGGGCCGCCCCTTCCATGCCCGGGCTGGCCTCGTAGGCCATGAGCGTCTCCTCGCCGAAAAGCCGGGCGAAATGCTCGTTGCACTCGATGATCTGGAGCCGCGAATTGGCGATGACCACGCCGGCCGGAATGCAGCGCAAGAGCGCATTGGCCTTTCTGGTGGCGCGTTTTCGCAGGAAATGGACGCACATGGAGGGCTCGGCCAGTCCCTCCAGCATGGCCCGGGCCAGGCCCCGGCAGGACTCGTGGCCGCAGCCGCCGCAGTTGATTTCGTCTTCCGGGGCGAACTTGCCGATCAGGCGCAGCACCTTGGTGTACTGGCCCTCGCTGTAGACCGGCAGATCGACCGGCGAGGGGTTCTTGCGTTCGACGATGGGCACGGACGGCTGGCGCACGGCCAGATCGGCTCCGGGCTGGCTGGCCCGGGCAAAGACGTCGAGCTGGTCGAGGAGCCGCGGCCGCCGGCTGGACACGCACGGCCCTCGCACGCAGCCGCCGACGCAGGCCAGCATCTCGATGAAAACCGGCCGGGGCAGCACGTGGTTGTGCACGCCCTCCAAGGCGGATTCGATGGTGGCTATGCCGGAAAGGGTGGTGAAGCAGACCTTGTCGTTGCCGGCATAGGCCTTGATGGTGTCGGACATGCCGCCCTCGACCGGATACAGCGCCCCCTCCTTGGCCGGATGGGGCATGAACTGGTCGGCCGGACCGGGGGCCAGTTCGTCCGGGCGGATGTGTTCCTCGCGCAGCATGACCTTCAGGTCGGTGAAGGTCATGGCCGCGTCGAGCAGGGCCGGGTGGTTGTCGGACTCGGTCTTTTTCGCCACGCAGGGGCCGAAAAAGACCACGCCGATGTCCTGGCCGTAGGTCCGGCGCAGCATGCGGCAATGGGAGAGCAGCGGCGAGAGCAGCGGCGTCAGGTTGGGCACGAGTTCGGGCATGTAGCCCCGGATGAAATCCACCGCCGCCGGGCAGGCCGTGGAGAGAAGCAGCCTCGGGCCGCCCTCGGCCAGGATGCCGGCCACGGCGGCCGAGACTTCCTGGGCTCCCAGCGCCGTTTCCGACACCCCGGAAAATCCGAGCTTGCGCAGGGCGGCGATCATGGCCTCGGGCGAGACGTCGGGGAATTCCGTGACCCAGGACGGAGCCAGGGAGACATAGGCCGGCCGATTTGAGCGCAGCAGCTTGTAGACGCTAAACAGGTCGCTGCGCACCTGCTTGGCCTGGGACGGACAGGCGGCCACGCATTGGCCGCAGGCGATGCACAGCTCCGGCACGACGGTGGCCCGCCCGCCTTCCACCTGGATGGCCTTGACCGGGCACTGGCGCAGGCAGCGGTAGCAGTCCTGGCACTCGGCCTCGATGGTGTAGATGGGATAATGCGAAAGCATGCCGCCTCCCTGGGGGTTCGGGCTGCCGCCGCCGGCCGTCGTCGCGGGCGGGGAGGCTTGGGCAGCGGGGGAATGCTGCAGGATGCCTGTTTCGTTCGGGGATGTCGAACCCGGATCAGGTGGCGAGGTGGCGGCTTAAAAGCTCCAGCAGCCGCTCGCTGTTGATGTCGCCGTAAAGCTGGTCGTCGATGCGGATGTTGGGGCCGCAACGGCATTCGTCCTCGCAGCGGCTGCCGGTGAGGACGACGGATTCGGTCAGTCCGTGGTCGGCCAGATACTGTTCGATCATGAGCAGGTGCTTGCGGTTGCCTCTGGCGAAACACGAACTGCCCATGCAGATGACGATCTCATGTTTCATCGGCTTTGGGCCTCGTTTGATACTTTTTTCACAAATTACCCGCTAAAAGAAGTCCCCGCAAGCGGGAAATCGCCAGGCAGTCGCGAAACCGCCCCATCGGCCGGCCGGGCCGTGCTCCCCGCTCTACATGGTCACGATTCGCCCGTCGGCAAGGGCCGGCCCCCTCCCCCCGCCACATCGTCCTTGCCGCAACCGGGCCGGCTTGCAGCGGCAGACCGATCCCGCCACCACGCGGGCACCCCCTTCCCCCCTTTCAGGGTGGGTCCGGGAGGGGGTTACCCCCTCCCGGCCGCCGGAGGCCTCTTCGACTTGTCCAAATTAAATAACCGCCAACGCCTCGACTTCCACCAAAAAGGCGGCATCCACGAGCTTGGCCACTTCGACGATGGTGGTGGCCGGGCGGATTTCGCCGAACACTTCGCCGTGGGCCTTGGCCACGGCGTCGAAATCGCCCATGTCGGCCAGGAACAACCGGGTACGCACGACGTTGGTCATGTCCGCGCCGGCCTGGGCCAGGGCGTCGCGGATGATTTGCAAGGCGCGCACGGTCTGGGCGTAGGCTCCTTCCGGGATGGTGCCGTCGGCGGCGGCGCCCACGGTGCCGGAGACGTAGACGGTGTTGCCGGCCACCACGGCCCGGGAATAGCCGAGCAGGGGTTCCCATTTGGAGCCGGAGGAAATGTTGCGGCGAGGGGTCATGCGAGATCTCCTTTTGGGGTACGCCCCTGGCGGAGCGCGTCCCGGACAGATAGCCGGTCGGGCCGGCGGATGCAACCGTGGACCCGGGGCTGTGGGCGGTCTACTGGGCCGGCGTGCCCAGTTCGGTCAGGGAGCGGGCCAGGCTGGAAAGCCCTGACGAGCGGGCCAGGATCAGCGGCTTGAGGCAGCCCTTGCAGGCCTGCTTGACCAGGGCGCAGGCCTCGTGGCTGACGCAATCCACGGGACAGACCACGGCGTCGGCGCTGCCGAGCAGTTCCCACAGCCGGTGGGTCGATTGTTCCCGGCCGCCGTCGTGGTGCAGGAGCCGGCAGCCGAATTTCTCGGCCAGCACCTTGTAATGGGCCACCAGCGACGCGCGGCCGCCAACGTACAGCACCCGCTTGCCGCTGATGGCGCTTATGGCCGGCTGGGCCTGGGCCAGGGCGAGGTGGCCGGGGCAATCCTCGCTCGCCACGGGGCAGGTGGCCGGACACTGCCGGTCGGGAGAACCGTCGTGGCCGGCCGGATCGTCGCGGTGGTGTTCGGCATGGGCGGCCTGGGCAGCGGCGGCCTCGCCCAGGGCGCAAACAAGCGAGGTTTCCAGGGCGGCCACTTCGCGGTCCCGGTCGGCCAGCTCCCGGCGGGTTTGGCGCAGCTCGCCGTCCAGGCGCTCCAGCAGCAGGGCCTGCCGGCCGGCCTCGGCCTCGGTCGCGCGCAAGCGCTCGGTGGTCTCGCCAAGCTGCCCGCGCAGGACGTCGCGGTCCCGGCGCACGGCGGCCACGGCGGAATGCTCGATGGCCTGGCGCAGGGAGATGCGTTCGCGCTCGACGGCTTGGCGCTTGCCGCGTTCGGCGGCCAGCTCTTCCATGGCCTGGCGGCAGCGGGTCTTCCACACGGCCACGGCTCGTCGCAGCACGGCCTTGCCGTCTTCCAGGGCGGCGGTCAGTTCGGCCAGCCTGTCCTCCAGGCGGGACAGTTTGGCCAGGTCAGCCCGGTTGGCCGCGCCCACCCGGTGGGAGAGCATGTGCACCTCGCCGTAGATCTCGTGCAGCAGCCTTTCGCTTGCGGCGGGATGGGACACGAGCGCCCAGAACGGCCCGGGCACGTCGCCGGCCTCGGCCCGCTGCCGCCACAAGCGGCGCAATTCGGCCTCGTCGTCGGTCCTCAAAAAGCTGCGGATCTCGCGGCGGTATTTCTTGTCCAGGTATTTCTGGAGATATCTGGTCACCGGGCTGCCCGGGGCCTTGGCCTGGCCCACCAGAAAGACGTGGGCGTCGTAGTCGGAGGCTGCGTCCGGGACGGCGTCGTCGAATTTGCGGCAGATGCGGCGCAGTTCGCTTAGGGTCAGGCAGGTTCCGACGATGGGGCAGGCAAAATCGGCGTTGTCGAGCAGGGTTCTTCGCTGCATGGGGCCTCCGTGGCGGCGGATGGGCCGCTGGAGCCTCTCTAGAAGATAATGAAAATCATTGTCAACCGTGTGGGTGGGCGCAAGCCGTTCGCCGCCAAGTCGTCATACACCACCGTGCCCCGTTGCCGGAAGCCGGGTCGCCAGCCAAAGCGCCCGCCACATGGCCGCTCTCCGGAGCCTCGGTGCTCCCCGCCAAGTCCCCTCGCCGGCCTTCCCGTTCCCCAGCCGGCCGGATTGGCGTCCCGGGCCAAGCCCCCTTAAAAACTTCTTCCCGTTGGGGGGTCCGGGGGCCTCAGGCCCCCGGCCGCCGGAGGCTTCTTCCGCCTTTACACAGCGAAAAATATCCGGGCCAGCCGGGATTCGGGATGGCGGCGGGCCAGTCGGGTGAGTGCCAGTGAGCCGCCGAAGGATATGAGCATGGCGGCCGCGCCGACGGGCAGGCGCAGGGCCGGGGCGACGGGGGCCGGGAGCAGGGCGTAAAAGACCAGCACCAGGGCGTAATGGGCCAGATAGATGCCCAGCGTATCGCGCCCGGCGGCGGCCAGGACGGCGAAGACGCGTCCGCCCCGGACCTCGGCCGCCCGGCAGGCGGTCAGCAGGCTCAGGGAGCCGGCGACCTGGAAGAGCAGGCCCGAGAGCAGGAAATATTGACGGTAATTGGCCCCAAGCGTCCGGGCCTCGTGGTCGACCTCGGCCCAATAGACCACGAAGGCGGCGGCGGCCAGGGCCAGCAGCAGGGGCCAGCGCCGGGTCAGGGTGCCCAGCGCCTCGCCGTGGCGGGCCAGCCAGGCCCCCAGGAAGAAAAAGCCCAGCCAGACCGGGCCGCACTTGATGGCCCACAACTCGAAGGCGTGGCTGGTCGGCGGGTTGGCGTAAAGGCACACGGTCGAGGCGGCGTAGAAGGCGAGGGTGACGCCTGCCGCGCCCGCCGTCCAGGCGGCGAGCCGGCGGGGCGTGGCAAAGGGGTTGGCCAGGGCGGTCAGGGCCAGGAGCTGGAGTAGGGCGAAGAGGTAGTAGAGCTGGGCCGCACCGGTGAAAAGGTCGGCCAGGGCCGTTAGCGAGAGCAGGGGCAGGTCGTACAGACCGCGAAGGACCAGAACGGTGACGGCGTTCCAGGCCAGGAAGGGGATGACGATTTTCTTGATCTGACGCAGGGGCCGGGTGGCCGGGCTCTTGCCGGGGGCGGTGCCGAACAGGGCTTGCAAGTAGCCGGAGATGCAAAAGAATGCCGGAACGGCCAAGGTCACGAGGCAGGAGGTGAAAAGCGGCGTGACCGAAAAGTCGCCCTCCCGAAAAAAGACCGTGTTGCTGGCGTGGGACCAGACCACAACGACCATGGCCAGGGTGCGGGCGGCCTCGATGAAGCGCAGATCGCGCCCGGCGGCTGCGGACATGCCTCGTGCCTCGTTCTCAAAAAAGATCGGTTATTTTTGAAAAGAGAAACAATCCATGGCGGCTGACGCATCGGGCCGGATGATGCTCGCGGCGGCGCGGGCCGGGTCAGGACAGGGCGCCTGGTTTGCCGGCCCGGGAGTCGTAGATGATCATGAAGACCTGATCGATCTGGACGTAAATCTCGGGCAGGTTCCAGATGGTCTGGATCATGGTGGTCATGGTGGGCGGGCCGAAAATCTCGGTGGCCTTCTGGATGAGCCCGGGCACGGCGAGCAGGTCGTGGGACATGACCACCAGGGAGAACTTGCCCGTTTGCTTGTTGCAGCCGTAGTAGACGCGGCCCAGGGGCACGCCCTGGAAATTGGGCT
>JBKICS010000361.1:0-5365 GCA_046567015.1 Acidobacteriota bacterium
GAGAAAGACCGGCACGGCCAAGACCTTGAGCGCCAGCCAGACAATGGGCGGCAGCAACGGCCCGTGCCAGCCGCCCAGGAAAAAGACGGCCGTCACTGCCCCGAGCAGAACCATGTTGACGTATTCGCCGACGAAGAACAGGGCAAAGCGCATGCCGGAATATTCGGTGTGGAAACCGGCCTGCAACTCGTTTTCGGCCTCGGGCAGGTCGAAGGGAATGCGCTTGGTCTCGGCCACCGCGCCGATGACGAAGATGGCGAAGGCGACGGGTTCGAGCAGGGCAAAGGGAAGCCCGGACTGGGCGGCTACGATGTCGGATAGCGACAGCGAGCGGGCGTGCATGACCACGGGAACAAGCGAAAGCCCCAGGGCCAGTTCGTAGCTGATCATCTGGGCCGCGCCGCGGATGCCGCCAAGGAGGCTGTACTTGTTGTCCGAGGTCCAGGCCCCAAGGGCCAGGCCGTAGACGGCAAGCGAGGACAGGGCCAGCACCATAAGCAGGCCCACGTTGGAATCGACGATGACCTGGGGCACGCGGTGGCCGAAAAGGGTTAAGCCGTCGCCAAAGGGCACCACGGCGAAGGCGGCCAGGGCCGTGCCGGCAACCACCGCCGGGGCGACGAGAAAGATGCGCCGGTCCACGCCGTCCGGGATGATGTCTTCCTTGAGGAGCATCTTGAGGCCGTCGGCCAGGGGCTGAAGCAGGCCGAAGTAGCCCACCCGGTTGGGGCCGTAGCGGACCTGGAAGCGGCCAAGGAGCTTTCGCTCCAAAAGAATCATGTAGGCGGCCAGGCCCAGGGCCACGGCCAGCACCACGGCCATCTTGACCAGCATGACGACGACGCCAAGCAGCATGTCCATGGGCTATCTCCGGCGCAGGCCGCTTGGGCCAAGGATGTTCGGCGCGCCGGCGAAGTCCGGCAGGCGGGGCAGGACGACCACGCCCCGGGCCATGTCCCGGGACAGGCGCAGCCTGGCCGGCACGAACCGGCCGTCGCAGTCCACTTCCACGTCCAGGCCGTCGGCCAGATGCAGGGCATCGGCGTCGTCGGCATGGAGCGCGATGATCGCCGGGCCGGCCTGGGCCTTGGCCAGCGGGGCGTAGCGGCCGAGGGCGTCGGTGGCGAACAAGGCGTCGTCGAACACCACGGCCAGCCCTTCCCCAGGGGCCGGGGCGGTCGGAGTCGCGTCCGGGGGCGCGGCCGGGCCGGAAAATGTCGGGCGCAGGCCGATTTCCGGCAGTCGGGCCAGATCCAGGCCGGCCAGTTCCGGTGTGGCGGCAGCCAGGGCGGCCAGGGGTGCCCGGGGCAGGGGCTGGCCCAGTCCGGCCGCGATACGGTCCAGCCAGAAGGCGGCCGGGGCCGGGTCCGTGCCGGGAAGCGGCCGATCGAAGGCCCGGGGCGGATGGCCGCCGTTGCCGTCGCGGTCCGCCGGTTCGCCCGGGGCCTGGACCGGGGCGGCCGACTGGAGCCGGCCGTCGCTGGCGGCGAGCAGGCCGCCGGATTCGAAAATCGTCGCGGTCGGCAGGAATACCGTAGCGGCGGCCACGGTGGGCGTGGGCAGGTGGTCGAGGGCGACGAGCAGGTCGAGCCGGCCCAGGACGGCGGCCAGCCCGGGGGCGGCGTCGAAAAGGTCGGTCTCGGCCACGATCAATCCCTTGACCTCGCCGGCGGCAACCGCTTGGGCCAGGGCATCAAGGCCTGGCGCACCGTCCGGGGCCAGGAGCGCCGCGCCGGCGCTGCCAGCCGCAGGAAGCACCGGGAAGAGGCCATAGCGGTCGTCTTGCGGCAGGCTCGCGGCCAGGGCCGGCGCGAAGACCAGGACCGGGCGCTTGGCCCCGGCCAGGGCCCGGGCGGCGTTCTCCAGATCCGGCCACAGCTCGGGGGAAAGCGGCAGGCGTTTTTGGGCCTGGGTCGGGGCCGCTTCCGGGTCGCCTGCGGCCACGGCCAGGACGGCGGGCAAATCTCGCGGCGCGGCGGGCAGATGGGCAAACGGCAGGGGCAGGCGCACGGGCCTGGGGTCGGCCAGGAAGATTTTGGCCCCGGCCTGGGCGGCCTGGCGCAGGGCCAGGGCCAGCATGGGCGCGTCGTAAAGCGGCGAGACGCCAAGGACCAGCACGGCGTCGGCCTGCCCGACCTCGGCCAGGGAGCGGGCCCGGGCCGGGTTGAGGGTCCGCAGCGCCGCCTTGGTTGCGCTCTGCTCCTGTCCGGTGGCGAAAAAGGCCGGTCCGCGCCAGCCGGCCGCCTGGGCCAGGGCAACGAGCGCGGCCTGCGTTTCCAGGGTGGAGCGCTGCCCGCCGATCAGGGCGATGCTTTGCGGGCCGTGCGCCTCGGCCAGATCGGCCAGGCGGGCAACCACCGCCGCCTGGGCCTGGCCGACCGGCACGGGTCGGCCGTCAAGCGTCGCCGTGCGCGGCCGCTCGGCAATGGATTCGTAGCCGGCGGAGAACCGGCCCCGGTCGCAGATAAACGAGCCGTTGACCGCTGCGTTTTCCCGGGCCTCGATGCGGGCCACCCGGCGGTAGCGGGAAAGGGCCGTGACGTTGCAGCCAAGCGAACAGTGCAGGCACACCGACGGGGCGCGCTCGCAGTCCCAGCGCCGGGAGACGAACCGGGCCGGCTTGTCGGTCAGCGTGCCGGTGGGGCACAGGTCGGCCAGGTTGCCGGCAAATGGGTTTTCCAGGGCCCCGTCCTCGAAGCGGCCGAAATAGACCCGGTTGGCGTTTTGCATGGGCCCGAAATCGCGGTAGCCGCAGTAGTCCTGGTAGAACCGGGCGCAGCGGTAGCAGTGGATGCAGCGGTTCATCTCGTGCTGGATAAACGGCCCCATATCCTGGTCGAGATAGGTGCGCTTGCGGCCGGGATACCGGCGCAGGCCGTGGTTGCCGGAGATGGTCTCGTCTTGCAGCAGGCAATGTCCGCCCTCGTCGCACACCGGGCAGTCGTGGGGGTGGTTGATCATGAGCAGTTCGATGATGCCGCGCCGGAACGCCACGGCCTCGGGGTGAAACGTCTCCACCACCATGCCGTCGGCGGCCAGGGTCATGCAGCTCATCTCCAGGCCCTTGACCGGCCCTTCGGTAAACATCACGGCGCACATGCGGCAGGCTCCGGCCGCGCCCAGGGCCTTGTGCCAGCAAAAGCGCGGGATCATGATGCCGAGCCGCTCGGCCGCCTCGATGACCCGCACGCCCTTTGGCACGGAGACGGGACGGCCGTCGATGATCAGATCGGGCATTGGTCCTCCGGGCAGGGGGTCGGGCCGAAGCGTATGGGCCGGGTGCCGCAGGCCTTGCCGCGCCGGCTCGGCGGCGGGTTGCCGAAGGGACAGCGTTTTTCCGTGATATGCGCCTGCACCTCGTCCCGGAAATGGGTAAGCAGGCCGCGCACCGGCTCGGCCGCGCCCGGGGCGAAGGCGCAGTAGGCGGCGTCGAGCAAGGGCAGCATGTCCTCGATCATCCGGATGTGTTCCTGCGTCCCCTCGCCGCCCTCGATGCGGCGCAGCAGTTCCCGGATGTACGGTATTCCCTCGCGGCACGGCGTGCACCAGCCGCAGGACTCCCGGGAGAAAAATTCCATGAGCGACAAGGTGGCCCCGACCAGGCAGGTGTCCTTGTCGAAGACCATGAGCGAGGCCGTGCCGAAGCGCTGGCCGGCCTGCTTCATGGTGTCGAAATCCATTTCCAGGTCGAGTAGCGATTCGGGCAGGAAGGGCGTGGACGCGCCGCCCGGGATGACGGTTTTAAACGTCTTGCCCGGGGCCATGCCGCCGGCATGCTGGAAAATGATTTCGTGGATGGTCGTGCCGATGGGCAGCTCGTAACAGCCCGGGCGGGCCACCTGGCCGGAGACGCTGTAGAGCTTGGTGCCCGAACCCGTGGCCGAGCGGGCCAGGGATTTGAACCACTGCGGGCCGTTTCGCACGATGCCTGGGAGGTTTGCCAGCGTTTCCAGGTTGTTGACGATGGTCGGGCAGTCCCACAGGCCCTTGACGGCGGTGCGCGGACCGCCTTTTCGCGGATTGGGACGCAGGCCGGATATGGCCCGGATCTGGGCCGAGGCCTCGCCGCAAATGTAGCGGCCGGCGCTGCGGTGGACGTGGACGTCGAAGGAAAAATCCGTGCCCAGGATGTTTCTGCCGAGATAGCCGTATTTCCGGGCCACGCGGCATTCCCGTTCGATGAGCTCCGCATCGCCTTCGTAGGAGGGGCGGATGAAAAAGACGCCTTCGCCGGCCCCGATGCAGTAGGCGCAAAGGACGATGCCCTCGATGACCAGATGCGGGTCGGCGTTGACCAGGATGCGGTCCTTGAAGGTGCCCGGCTCCATTTCATCGGTGTTGATGACCACGTAGCGCGGGCCCACGGAATCGACCGGGACGCCCTGCCATTTGCGCCCGGCCGGAAAGCCCGCCCCGCCCCGGCCGCGCAGGTCGGCGTCGAGGACGAGTTGCAACACCTCGGCCGGGGTGCGCTGGCCGATGGTGGCGATAAGCGCCTCGTAGCCGCCGCCGGCCCGGTATTCCTCGATGCTGGCCGGGCGGCCGAGGTGGCGGTTTTTGAGCAGGATTTGGGGCGTCTCTACTTGCATCGCGCCGGCTCCTCGATGCCTCGGCGCAGTTCGGCCAGGACGGCGTCGATGCGTTCGGGGGTCAGCCTGTCGTAGAAACGGCCGTTTATGAGCATGGTCGGGGCGTTGTGGCAATTGCCGATGCAGGCCGCCGGCAGCACGGTAAAAAGGCCGTCCTCGGTGGTGTCGCCCGGGGCCACGCCAAGGGTGCGGCAGAGGTAGTCGAAGATGGAATCCTGGTGGAACATCCAGCAGATGACCGAATCGCAGACGTGGATGACGTAGCGCCCGACGGGCCGGCGATAGAGGTAGTCGTAAAAGGTGGCCAGGGATTCGAGTTCGAGCGTGGTCATGCCGAGCAGATCGGCGGCGCGGTGCATGGCCTCGTCGCACAGATAGCCGTAGTGGCGCTGCAGGGCGTACATGACGTCCACGGCGGCCTCGCGGGGGCGGGCCACCGAGGCGACCAGGCGGGTCAGGTCGGCGTCCAGGGCTTCGGGCAATGACGGCATGGGAATCTCAAGCCTCCGGCTGCGGCTTCGGATGGAGGTTGGGCCGGCCGGACCGGGTTCCGTCAGCGATGGTCCTTGGGCTGTGCGTCATCGGTCGATGTCCGGCAAGATGTAATCGTAGGAAGCCAGCACCGCCACGAAGTCGGCGATGGGCAGGCCTTCGACCAGTAGCGGCAGGGCCTGGATATTGGCGAATCCCGGGGTGCGGATGCGCATGCGGTAGGCATGGCTGCCGCCGTCGGAGACGACGTAGTAGCCCTGCTCGCCGCGCGGGGACTCGGTGGC
>JBKICS010000362.1:0-3680 GCA_046567015.1 Acidobacteriota bacterium
CGGCCCGACGATACCCTCAAGAGCGCGGCCGAGGCGGCCGTGCGCGAGGTCATCGGCGACGCCAAGATCGACACGGTCCTGACCGCCGGCAAGGTCAAGGTCCAGGAAGACACCAAGACCCTGCTGCAGCAGATGCTCAACCGGTACCAGAGCGGCATCGACGTGGTGGCCGTGCAGCTGCAGGACGTGCACCCGCCCAAGGAAGTGGTCGACGCCTTCAAGGACGTGGCCAGCGCCAAGGAAGACAAGATCCGCTTCGTCAACGAGGCCGATTCCTACGCCAACGACATCCTGCCCAAGGCCAGGGGCCGGGCCGCCGCCATCCTGAACGAGGCCGGGGCCTACAAGGAGCAGGTCATCCGCCGGGCCAAGGGCGGCGCGGACCGCTTCACGGCCCTGCGCGCCGAATACGACAAGGCCCCGGACGTGACCCGGCGGCGGCTTTTTATCGAAGGCATGGAAACGCTGCTGTCCAATCCCGAGTTGGAAAAGCTCGTCATGAGCGAGGAAGCCGCCCGGCAGGCCGTGCCCTATCTGCCGCTGGAGACCCTGCGCCCGGCCCCGCGCCCCCTTGACCCCCAGGCCGCTCCGGCCGCCAAGTCCAAGGGAGGCGCCCAGTGAAGTTTTCCGTCATCATCGGGGCCGTGGTTTTTTTCCTGTGCCTCGTCACCGCCTCCCAGACCGTCTATGTCGTGGATCAGACCGAGACGGCCATCGTGCTGCAGCTCGGCAAGCCCGTGGCTGGGCCCATCGCCCCGGGCCTGCACGTCAAGATTCCCTTTATCCAAAACGTGGTCTACTTCGACGCCAGGCTGCTGGAATACGACGCCAAGGCGGCCGAGGTGCTGACGCTCGACAAGAAGAATCTGGTCGTGGACAACTACGCCCGCTGGCGCATCACCGATCCGCTGCTCTTTTACCGCACCCTGCGCACCGTCAGCCGGGCCAACGCCCGCCTCGACGACATCATCTACGCCGAGCTGCGCGTGGCCCTTGGCCAGTACACGCTGCTCGACGTGGTCTCGGAGAAGCGCTCGGTGATCATGGGCGAGGTGATGCAGAAATCCACGCAGATCCTGGCCCCCTACGGCCTGGAAGTCGTGGACGTGCGCATCAAGCGCACCGATCTGCCGCCGGAAAACGCCCATGCCATCTACGGCCGCATGAAGGCCGAACGCGAACGGCAGGCCAAGCTGTACCGCTCCGAGGGCTGGGAAGAGATGGAGAAGATCAAGTCCGGCGCGGACAAGGATCGGGCCATCATCCTGGCCGAGGCCGAACGGCAGGCCGAGGTGCTGCGCGGCCAGGGCGACGCCGAGTCCGCCGCCGTGTGGGCCGAAGCGGTCAGCAAGTCGCCGGAATTTTTCGGCTTCACCCGCAGCCTGGAGGCCTACCAGAAAGCCTTCGCCCACAACTCCCGGATTTTTCTCACGCCCGAGAGTCCGTTCCTCAAATACATGCATTGACCGATCGTCCGGCCCGGGGCATGACTCCGGGTCGGACGGCTTGACAAGGCCCGCGCCTTTGACGGAAGCTGCACCGCCTTTTCGGGCCACGGGAGCAACCGGCGCACTTCGCCGCCCTGCCCGCCAATCCCGCACCAATCCAATGAGGGGGAGACGATGGTTCTGGAGCTGATACGGCCCGGCACGAACATCAATTTTCTCAAGTACCGCAAACTGGCCTACCTGATCTCGGCGGCCATCATCCTGGCCGGCTTCGTGTCCCTGGCCGTCAAGGGCGGTCCGCGTTTCGGCGTGGATTTTTCCGGCGGCTTGTCCATCCAGGTCCGTTTCGCCAAGACCATGGACGTGGAGCAGATCGCCAAGGCCGTGGACGGCGTGGGGCTTCAAAACATTGTGGTCCAGCGGTTCGGCCAGGGCGACGCCAATGAATTTCTCATCCGGGCCTCGGACCACGAGGTCAACCAGGAGACGGTGCGCACCGCCGTCGAGGCCGCCCTGGCAAAGAATCTGCCCGATTCCGGCTATTCCGTGCAGCGTCTGGAAATGGTCGGCCCCAAGGTGGGCGCGGATCTGCGCGGCAAGGCCCTGGAAGCGATTTTCTACGCCGTGCTGCTGATCGCCATTTATATTTCCGGGCGCTTCGAGCAGCGCTGGATGGCGGCCGGGCTCATGGCGGCCGGGCTGTCCGGCGGCATCTACCTGATCAAGCTCACCGGGGCTTCCATGGTGTGGCTGATTGTCGGAGCCATGGCCATCACCCTGGCCCTGTGCTTCGTCATGCGGCTCAAATACGCCCTGGGAGCGGTGGTGGCCGACCTGCACGACATCCTGATCACGGTCGCCGTCTTCTCGCTGCTCAATCTGGAGTTCGATCTGACCATCGTGGCCGCGCTGTTGACCATTCTCGGCTATTCGCTCAACGACACCATCATCGTCTACGACCGCATCCGGGAAAAACTGCAGCATACCGACAAATCCGTGCCCTTTGAGCAGGTCATCAACGAGAGCGTCAACGAGACCCTCTCGCGCACCATCCTGACCGCGGGCACCACGCTCATGACCGTCACCTGCCTGTATTTCCTCGGCGGGCCGGTCATCCACGACTTCGCCCTGGCCATGCTCATCGGCATTCTGGCCGGCACCTATTCCTCGGTCTTCGTGGCCAGCCCCATCCTGCTCGACCTGGGCTCGGGGCTGAACAAACCCACCCCGGCCGCGCCCAAGGCCGGCCCCCGGGTCAACCCCGCCCGGGCCTAGCCGCCAGGCTCGGCGATCCCGCCAACGATCAAAGGCCGCTCCGGTATTCGGGGCGGCCTTTTTCGTGGCCCAGGCCGGGAGGCGTCGACTCCCGGCCTGGGCTTCCGGCCAAGGGCCTGGGCTTCCGGCCAAGGGCCTGGGCTTCCGGCCAAGGGCCTGGGCTTCCGGCCTAAGGGCAGCAGGGGCACAGGACAAGGGCGGGTTCCTGTCCGACGCGCCGCCCTGTCCGCTCTTCACGGCCCGAGCAGAAGCGTCGTCAGGGCCCCCATGGGGAGGCTGCCTTCCGGCGTGCCCGGGGCGCAGTGGGCCAGATAGTATTCCTGCACGGCCTGGATCCAGAACCAGTCGTCGGTGGGGGGCTGGCCCAGGCCGTCGGTGCTGTCGCCGACCCCGGCGCCGAACAGGGCGGCGATGATGCCGTGGTCCGGCAGAAGGCTCAGGTGCTCGCTCCACACGATGTGCTGCCCGGAAGCCTCCAGCCCCGGATCGCCGGCCCGGTTCTGGGCGAAATAGGCGGCCCGAAGGCTGGACGGTTCGGTCAGGGCGTCGCCGAAAAAAAACGTCGTGGCGCTGTCCTCGTAGTGCCGCGTCGTGTTGTCCAGGGCCGGGAAGGCCGCGCCGGTGCGGGCGCTGACCCGGCTGGAGCCGTTTATGTGCCCCACCGGCAGTTGCCACAGGAGCATCGGCTTGCCGGCCCGCTCGCCCAGGGTCCGGGCAAAGAGCAGGTAGTTGTTCCAGTGGTCATTGTTCCAAAACCAAGTGGAGGCGGCCGGATTGGCCGGGGAACTGAAGCCGGCGTCCAGGCCGTACTTGTCGATGGACACGAAATCGACTTCCCCGGACAAAATGCCGGCGGCCACGGCATAATCGGCGATCTCCCGGGCGGCGGCCACGATGGTGGCCCGGCCGGCGGCAAAGCCCTGGTCGTCGTCGTCGGTGCGGCGGATGACGCCCTTG
>JBKICS010000363.1:0-9627 GCA_046567015.1 Acidobacteriota bacterium
GCCACCATCGCCATGTGCTACAGTTCTTCCATGGGCACCACCAACATCGGGGCCGAGGGGCTTTTCACGGCTTTTTTCCTGGTCCGGGGCGTGTGGCGGGGCGATTTCCCGGTACGGCGCGCCGTGGCCAAGGGCGCGACGCTTGTGGCCTGCGTCGGGCTGGCCGGGCTGGCCTTTCTGCCCTGGCTCCCGGCTTACCGCAATATCTTCGAGCTGCTGCGCCTGGAGCGCTCCCCCGGCATACCGGCCGATTTCGTGACGAACACCCTGTCGGAATTTTTCGCCTACGCCGCCCCGAAACGCGGCCTGCCCTGGCTGCCCCTGGCCCTGACCGCCCTTCTTGGCCTCGGCGTGGCCCTGCGGCGACGCTACCGGACCGGGCTTGTGCTGCTGGCGTTGTTCACGCTCATGCCCGTGGCCGCGTTCCTCGCTGCCGGCACCAAGCTCGAAATAAGTTCCCGCTACGTGTTCAATGCCCTGTTCGCCCTGCTCGCCCTGGCCGGCCTTGGCCTCGATGCCCTTTTAGACCGCGTGGCGCGCTATCTTGGCCTCTCCGATGCCCGGGCTGCCCGCGTCGTGCCCCTGGCTGGCCTTGGCTGCTGTCTGCTCTTAAGCGCCGCCGATTTCGCCTCCCTGCCGACGTATTACCGCCGCGAGACGTCGTATAACAAGGAACTGGCCGACTATCTGGTCTGGAACAAGAACAACGTCGAGTACCTCTTCCTGCAAAGCAACCGCAATCCCAAGCTCATCACCAACTGGTATCTGCCCGGCGTCTACCGCAACCTCGACCACTACGTCCCCGAAGGCTACAAGCGCGCCTACCATATCATCCAAAGCGATCTGTCCCCAGCCCAAACGCCCTTTCCCATGCAAAAGGCCGCCCGGTTCATGGATTCCGCCGTCTACCGCACGGGTCTGGTCAGCGCCGCGCCGGTCGTGCTCACGCCCGACACCGCCGGAGCCGCCCGCTACGCCGACGCCTTCGATTCCTACCGCTTTTATGCCGACTGCGACGAGGCGGTGAACCTCGCCCCGGAAACCCGGTACCACACCCTGACGCACTACGATTACGACAAGCCCGGACACGTCCTCTACAGCTTCCTGGCCGCCTCGGGCACGACCTTTGTCGCGGCCCGGCTCTCCCTGGACTTTTCCGCCACCTTCATTGAGGCCATCCCGTCCGATTCGCGGATAACCGTCAGCGTCGCCGTGGGCGACGGCCCCTTCGCCCCGTTGGATGTGATCACCGGCGATTCCTTTCTCGGCCCCGACGGCAAGCTGGTCCCGGCCAACCACGAGAAACGCCGGTTCATCCAGCGCGACTGGCAACTGCCCCCGGACCTGGCCGGAGCCGGTCGCCTGCGCCTGCGCCTGGACTACGGGCCGGTGGCCAACCCGGGCGTGGTGGAGGTTTGCCGCCTGGAACTGACGGCAGAGCTCACAGGCCTGCCTTCGGGCGACGACCCGGCCCTGGCGATGCTTGCCCGGGTGGCCGACCACAACGCCCTGGCCCAGTGGCAGCCGGGGCAGGCGGAGCTTGGCCCGGCGCTTTTCGCCTTCCCGACCTCCCCGGGGTTGCCCCAGGGGCCGGCCAATCCAGCCGAGGCCCTGCCTGCCTTCCTGGCCGCCCACCCGGGCATCGAGCCCGTCTTTACCATCCCCGGCCCGGACGGCCGGCCGGCCTATCAGCTCTACGACCCGGCCCTGACCCGGCCGCTCATCCCCCTGGCCCAGGATCGGCCGGCCACCCTGGAGCTTGGCCCAAACGCCCCCCGGGAGATCGCCGCCGTCAAGCTCGCCGGCGCGCTCAACCGCCCCCGCCTGGCCATCGGCGACAAGACCCTCGACGTCGGCGTCCTGGCCCCGGCTCCGTCGGAACTGCTGCTCAACCGCGACGGCGTGGGCGTGCTGCGCTTTGAGCCCAGTTTTGCCCGGGAGGCCGAGGCCCTGGCCGCCTTCCCCCTGGCCTACAACATGCAAAAAAATGACGGCGAGGACTGCCTGGCCTGCAAGGATGCCGCCCCCTGCTCGCTCACCGTGCCCCTGAGCTCGGCTTATCCCATAAAGCTCCTGCGCATCCTGGCCTATCCCCGCATCTTCGCCGACAAAGCCGGCAAGAACGCCGTAACCGTCTCCTTTTCCCCGGACGGCAAGGCCTTTACGACCCTCGACCGCCTGCGCAGCACAAGGTCCGGCCACTGGGAAGGCCTCATGGAACGGCGCGTGTCCGTGCTGCGGTTCGACAAGCCCGTCCATAACGGCTTCGTGCGTTTTGATTTTTCCGGCCCCGGCGCCCAGCTCTGGTCGCGCGACGACACCCGCATGCGCATCGAGGCGCAGCTTGACGCCGGCGCGTTCACCGGCCTGCCGCTCCCGGCCGACGCCTTCGCGGCGAAGCTCCTTGGCAACGACGGCGCGCCCCTCTCCCTGTTCCTCTCGCCGCAGTTGCTCCCCTACCGGCCAAACCTCCAGGACAACTACTGATGCCCCGGCGCAACCGACATATCCTTCCGGGCCGCGACAGCAGGCGCAGCGCCCCTGCGGGCACGCTCGCCGCGCCGGGCGGCCAACAAGCCTTCGACGGTCGTCCGGCCACGTCGCCGCTGCCGCCTCCGGCCCACAAGGCCGCCCCATGAGCCGCGCCCTGGCCAAGGCCCTGACCAGCCAGTGGGCCGCCACCCTCTACGCCGCCGCCGTCTCGGTCGGCCTGACGTTTTTGCTTGGCCGCATGCTCGGGCCGGCCGATTTCGGCCAGTATTCCTACTGGATCACCCTGGGGTCGCTTTTCGCCATCCTCCAGGAGGGCGGCTTTGCCACCCTGATCTTTCGGGAAGCGGCCAAGGCCGCCCTGGCCGCCGCCCCGGGCCGGCCAAGCCTCATGGCCCTGGGCCTGGGGCATCTGCTGGCCGTCACCGCCCTGGGCCTGCTCCTTGTTCCCCTGTTCCCGGCCGGCGAACGGCTGCCCCTTGGCGTGGCGGTCCTCTATTTCGCCCTCTCCTGCGCCTCCTCCCTGGTTTCCTCGGAGCTCAAGGGACACAACAACTTCGCCGCCGAAGCCCTGTGGCGGGCCGTGACCCGCACCACCACCGCCCTGGCCGCCAGCTGCGCCCTGCTCTTTCCCGGCGCCGGCCCCCTGGCCGTGCTGCTCGGCCTGCTTGTCGGTCAGGCTCTGGCCCTGACCACGCCCTTTGCCCGGCCCCTTCGCGTCGTCCCCAGGATTGAGCCGCGCCGGGAGGTCTACGCCCCTTGCGCCGCCTTCTTGTGCATCTCCGCCGCCACCACCATCTATTTCCGTTGCGACATCGTGCTCCTGCGCCAGCTCACCAGCGATCCGGCCGAGGTCGGCAACTACGCCGCCGCCTACCGCCTCATCGAAGGGGTCATCATGCTGGTCACCCCGCTGGCCCATATCTTTTTCCGCAAGCTTCGCGTCAGCCTCGACGATGCCGCCGCCTTTTCCCGGTCCTTTCGCCTCATGCTCGCGGTCATGATCGGCCTGTCCGTCTGCGCCACCCTCGGCGGGCTGGTCCTTGGCCCCTTTATCCTCACCCTGGCCTTCGGCGACAAATACGCCGCCGCCGTGCCGCTGCTCGCCTGGCTGCTGGCCTCGCTGCCCTTTATCCTGCCCAACTACGTCCTGACCCAGGCCCTCATTGCCCTGGGGCGGGAGCGCTACTACGCCGGCGTCACCATCGTCGCCGCCGCCCTCAACATCGGCCTCAACCTGCTGCTCATTCCCCACCTCGCCGCCAAGGGCGCGGCCCTGGCCACGGTCTGCACCGAAGCCGCCCTGTGCGCCGGCCTGGGGCTGGCCTTCGTCAAATGGGGTTTTCGGAGTCGGTAGGAGGAGAAGATCGGGGCGCTGCCCCGAGCCCCGCCGGGGGGATGATCCCCCCGGACCCCTCGATGGGGGGGGATGGGGGAAGGGTTGCGCCGATGCCGTTTCCTGGCTATTTGTCGGACAAGCTGGACGAAAAGGCTGACAGCCGGGCAGTGGCAGGTCCGGCAAGGGAAGGGCCGACATGCGCAAGGGAACCGAGGAGAAACCGGCCATCGTGGTGCGCCCCGAGGCCGTGGAACGCTACCTCAAGGAAGCCTTCGGCCCGTCTGCCCGGATGCTTGGGGCCTGCGAGATGGGGGCCGGCGGCCAGGGCATGAAGAAATTCGGCTACGGCAAGCCCGTGTGCCTGGATTTCGAAGTGGACGGGCAGGCCCGCCGGGGCGTGCTGTCCATCATGCGCGGCGACAAGTACGGCCACCAGTTCTACTGGGACCGGGCCGCCATCCTCATGTTCCAGTACGAGGCCGGGGGCTTGATGGAAAAGCACGTGCGCCCCATGGCGCTGGGGTATTTCGACCAGGACGACCGCTTGATCCCGGTGTCGCGGCCCAAGGAATTCTTCCTCGTCAGCGAAATGGCCCCGGGCTACGACTACTACCTCGATTTGCAGCGCATCCAGCGCACGGGCCTGGAAGAGCACGACCTGAACTTGGTTCGGTCATTTGCGACCTGGCTGGCCCGGGTCCACAGCCTCAAAAAAGACGATGCCGACCTGTATCTGCGCCGGGTGCGTAACCTCATTGGCGCGTCCGAATGCATTTTCGGGCTGGTGGACGCCTATCCCCACCCCTACGCCCTGTTCCCGCCGGAGCGCTTCTGCGCCCTGGAAAAACGCATCATCGACTGGCGCTGGAAACTGCGCGGCTACACCCACCGCTTAAGCGAGGTGCACGGCGATTTTCATCCCTGGAACGTGCTCATCCAGGAGGACGCGGCGAAACGGGATTTCGCCGTCCTCGACCGCAGTCGCGGCCAATGGGGCGAGCCGGCCGACGACGTGGCCACCATGAGCCTCAATTTCGTGCTTTTTGGCCTCTACGGCCACACGCAGCTGACCGGAGATTTCGAGCGGCTCTACCTGACCTTCTGGGAGACCTACCTGCGCCACTCCGGCGACGACGAGATCTTTTCCGTCATCGCGCCCTTCTACGTCTTTCGCGGGCTGGTGGTGGCTTCGCCCCAGTGGTACCCAGGGCATCCCGAGGAAGTGCGCCGGGGCCTGCTCCGCTTCCTGGAAAACGTCCTTGGCGACGAGCGCTTCGATTGCCAGAACTTCAACCGGTACATGCGATAACATGGCCGCTGCCATCTGGTTCACCGGCCTGCCCGGATCGGGCAAGAGCGCCCTGGCCAAGGCCGTGGCGCACTACCTGCGCCTGGCCGGGACCGACGCCGCCTATCTGGAGCTCGACGCCCGGCGCAAGGCCTATTTCCCCAAGCCGACCTACAGCGAGGCCGAGCGCGAGGCGGCCTACAAGCGCTTTGCCGAGGAAGCCGCCGCCCTCTCCCGCCAGGGCACGGGCCTCGTCATCATGGACGCCTCGGCCCCGCGCCTGGCCATGCGCACCTATGCCCGCTCGCTTCTGCCGCAGTTCGCCGAGGTGCACGTGCGCTGCTCCCTGGCCACGGCCATGGCCCGGGAAGCGGCCCGGCCCGAAGGCAAGGTCATGGCCGGGCTCTACGCCAAGGCCATGATGCGAAAAGCGACCGGTCGCGAGTTCCCGGGCCTGGGGCAAGTCATCGGCGTGGACGTGCCCTTCGAGGAAGACCCGGCGGCGGAGTGCGTGGTGGACGCCGAACATTTGACCATCGAACAGGGCCGCGACGTCGTCCTGGCCTTCCTGCGCGGCTGGCCGGGCCTGTCCGGGGCCCAGTAGACCCGCTACTTCGCGCTCGGGAGTGAGCAGGACCACGCCGGAATGCACGTCCCCATAAGCGGCTCCGCGGACAGGATGCGGCCCACGCACCTGTCGATCTTGAGAACATCTTCAAATGCAATAGGTTCCATGACAACTTCGAAATGATGCCCCAAGGTTGTAACCGGCCTGTTCCCTTGGGGCACTTCTCTTGCAATGCTTCTCGGCCATGGAGGGTCCAATGTCCGAAGGCCCGGTACGACATTGTCCAAGTTGCGGCCAGGCGCTGCGGTTTCCGTCCCATGTCGGGGGCGTGCTCATGGCTTGTCCGGTGTGCGGCCACCGCTTTGTCTCGCCGTTCCGGCTGGCCGGCGCACCGTGCGTCCCACCGCCGCTCACCGCGCCGCCAAGGCCTGCGCCCGCTCCTGAAGCCGTACCCACGCCGACCGCATCGGCCACGCTACCTGAAGCCGTCCCCGCGCCAGCTGCTTCGGCCAACGGCAAGCTCCTGCGCCCGACGACCCTGGCCGCCAAAGTGGCTGCCAAATACGCCGCCAAGTCATCGTGATATTTGTTTTAAATTTTTGAGGGGGGAATGCCTCCGGTGGCCGGGGGGATGATCCCCCCGGACCCCTGCAAAGGGGAAGTTATTGAACGAGTATCTTTGCGCTGACTGACAATCCGTTTGGCCGTGGACCGGGGCAGCGCCCCGATTCGCTTCTCTTGTCCCTCTCTCTCACAAGCTCACATCGTCAGGATCATGACGCCCGTACTGTTCACGGGCGCGCTCGAAGCTTCCCGTGGCATAGCAGTAGGCGCAGCCGAACAGGCAGCGGTCGTAGGCCCCGATGTCGCGGCTGGGGGAACAACCGCAGCGCGGCCGCTGGCCGGCGTCCTTGCCGGCGGGGACAGGGCGGCCGGTGCGGGCGGTTATCCAGTCCCCGTCGATGCAGCGCGAGGCCGGGACGCCGGCCGTCTCGAACAGCTCGGGCTGGCAGCAGGCGGCCAGGACCATGCCATGGCTGGCCGCCGTGTCGCGCAGGTCGAGAAGCAGGCGCACGCGCTCGTCCGACGGGACGTCAAGGGGCGCGAAGCCGGCTGCAGTGAGGGCGGCCATGCGCCGGGCGATCTTGCGGTAGGGTTCGACGAAGCTCACGATGACCTGGTCGGTGTGTCCGGCCAGGGCGGCGGCCAGGCGGGCGAAGGTGCGGCGGTGCCAGTCCGGCGGCGTGGCGGAGGTCAACACGATGGGATCGTAGCGCCACCGGATGCGGCCGGGCAGGGCCTCGGCCAGGCGAAGGAAAGCCGGGACCGACGCCTCCGGTCCCGGGCATTTGGGGTCCAGGGCCCGGGGATTGTCCAGGAGGGTAACCAGGAAAAACGGCTCGTGCCCGAGGGCGCGGATTTCCGGCAGATGCGGCAGCAGGGGCCTTGGGTCGCGGGTCCAGAAGACGATGGCGGTCACGTCCTCGGGAGCTAGCGAGATGTGCGAGACCTGGGCGGCGTTGAAGGGATTTCGCACCGCGCAGTGCCCGGCCCGAAGCCGCCCCATGAGCCAGCGGCTGTAGAAGGCCGGGATGTCGGTGCGCCGGCTGGCGCTTATGATCACGGGACGTTTCCGGCCCGGGTCAGCAGCTCGGCGAACACGGCGTCGGGCAGCAGGCTCCCGCCGGTGGCCCAAAGGATGTGCGTCGCCGGCCGATGGGCCAGACGCGGCAGGTCGGCCCGGCGCACGGCCAGCGGCCCGGCCAGGGCGACGGCGGCCGAGGGCTCCAGGCGAAGTGCCTCGTCGTCCCAGGCCTGGGCCACGTGGTCGAGCATGGCCGCGTCGGTGACGGTGTGCGCGCCGTCGAGCACCGTTTCCATGATCCGGCAGACGAGGTTCGAGGGCCGGGGCACGGCCAGCCCGTCGGCCACGGTGCGGCCGGTCAGGCCATAGTCGGCCACGCTCACCCCGGCGTGGCCGCCGGTGGCCAGGCCGAGCAGTACGGCCGGAGCCTGGGTCGGCTCGACGAAAAAGGCCAGGGCGGCCTCGCCCAGGGCCAGGCGCGCCCCGAAGGCGATGCCGCCCGGCGCGCCGCCCACGCCGCAGGGCAGGTGCAGGATAAGCGGCATCTGCTCGGACACGTCGATGCGGCAGGCGGCGAGCTGCTCCGGCAGCCGCAGCCCGGCCACGGCGTAGCCGCAAAATAGCTCCCGGGAATTCTCGTCATCGATGAAATGCAGGCGCTCGGCCCCCGCCGCCGTTTCCCGGGCCACGGCGCACGCGGCGGCGTAGTCGCCGGGATGTTCCACCACCGTGGCCCCGACCCCGCGTAATTTTTCCTTCTTCCAGGCCTTGGCCTCGGCCGACATGTGGACCGTGACGGCAAACCCGAGGCCCCGGCCGAAAATGCCGACGGACAGGCCCAGGTTGCCGGTGGAGCCCACGGTCAAGGTATGGCCGGCGAAAAACTCCCGGGCCTCCGGCTCGCCCAGGCGGCGGTAGTCGTCGTCCGGGCCGGCCAGCAGGCCCTGCGCCAAGGCCAAACGCTCGACGATAACCAGCACGGCGTGCAGTCCGCCCCGGGCCTTGACCGAGCCGGCCACGGGCAGGGCATGGTCGGCCTTGAGGTAGACCCGGTCGTGGGTGGGGAGCCCGGATGCGTGCAGCCGCCGGGCCAGCACCGGCACGGGCAGCAGCGGCGACTCGACGATACCGTTGCTTGGCGCGAGCTCGGGGAAGCACTCGGCGAGTAGCGGCGCAAACCGCTCCAGACGATCCCGGGCGGCCTCGACGTCGGCCAGGGTCAGCGGCCGGGAACCAGACACCGCGGCCATGGGGGCGCGGCCGGGATTGACGAAGAACACGGGTTGTCCGGCGCGCAGGCCGGCTTCGAGGGCGGCATCCATGCCCAGGACATAGCCCAAGACGGCCCCGTCGCCAATGCCGCCGGCCGGCTACTCCCTGGCCATGGACGGGCTGGTCATGTGCGCCGGCACGACGATCCGCTCGAACTCCTCGGCCGAAACGAAGCCGAGTTCCAGGGCGGCTTCCTTGAGCGTGAGGTCATGTTCCTGGGCATGCTTGGCGATGGCCGCCGCCTTGTCGTAGCCGATGACCGGCGCCAACGCCGTGACCAGCATGAGCGAGCGGCCGACCAGTTCGGCGATGCGGCGACGATCCGGCTCCAGGCCGACCAGGGCGAAGCGGCGGAAATTGTTCATGGCGTCGGCCAGCAGCCGTATGGACTGCAGGACGTTGTGGAGCATGAGCGGCTTGTAGACGTTCATCTCCAGCATGCCGCCCGCGCCGCCAAGGGACACGGCCAGATCGTTGGCCATGACTTGCCCCGCCACCATAGTCAGCGCCTCGCACTGGGTGGGGTTGACCTTGCCCGGCATGATCGACGACCCGGGTTCGTTGGCCGGCAGCACAAGCTCCCCCAACCCCGCCCGGGGACCGCAGGCCAGCAGCCGGATGTCGTTGGCCATCTTGAACAGGGCCACGGCCAGGGTGCGCAGCGTCCCGGACAGATGGACCAGGGCGTCGTGGCTGCCCTGGACCGCGAACTTGTTGGGCGCGGGCGCAAAGGGCAGGCCCGTTTGCCGGGCGATTGCGGCAATGGCCGCCTCGGCGAAGCCGGGCTCGGCATTAAGGCCAGTGCCAACGGCCGTGCCGCCGAGCGGCAGAAGGCACACCTCGGCCAAGGCAGCCTTGATGCGCCGCGCGGCGTCGCTTATTTGCCCAACATAGCCGGAGAATTCCTGGCCGAGCGTCAGCGGCGTGGCGTCCTGCAAATGGGTTCGTCCGATCTTGACGATGTCCTTCCAGACCTCGGCCTTGGCGGCAAGCGTGTCGCGCAGCTTGGTGGCCGCAGGGAGCAGGCGCTCCACCACGGCAATGGCTGCGGCCATGTACATGGCCGAGGGGAAATTGTCGTTGGT
>JBKICS010000364.1:0-4362 GCA_046567015.1 Acidobacteriota bacterium
GGCGTCGTAGCCGTTGCGCATGATGGTCTTGCAGATGGCGGTGGCGTCCTTGAAGGGTTGCGCCATGGGGGGGAACCTCCGGATACGGCGTTTCGATTCGGTTGTCAGGCTCCGGGCCGGACCAGTTCGTGGACGACGTGGCCGCTAACGACCGTGAGCGTCACCCGGCCGGTCAGGGACTGGCCGAGAAGCGGGGTGTTCTTGCCCTTGGAGCGCAGGGTTTCGGGGGTGACGACCCAGGATTCCTCCGGGTCGAACAGGCAGAAGTCGGCCGGATCGCCCGGGGCGAAGCGGCAGTGCGGCAGCTTGAAAATCTCGGCCGGCCGCCAGGCGAAGCGCAGGGCGATGTCCTCGGGGGTGAGTTTCCCCAGGCGCACCAGCTCCCACAGGCTGGCCAGGGCGGTGTCCAGGCCGGTGATGCCGTTCTTGGCTTCCTCGAAGGGGGTTTCCTTCTCGTGGGCGGCATGGGGAGCGTGGTCCGTGGCCAGGATGTCGATGACCCCTTCGCGCAGCGCTTGCGTGAGCGCCAGGCGGTCGTCGTCGGTGCGCAGCGGCGGGTTGACCTTGGCCATGGTGTCGTAGCCGAAAAGCGCCGCGTCGGTCATGAGCAGGTAATGCGGGCAGGTCTCGGCCGTGACCGGCGCGCCCCGGCGCTTGGCGTCGGCAATCAGTTCCACGGCCCGGCGGCAGCTGACATGGGCCAGGTGCACCGGGGCGTTTAAGTATTCGGCTAAAAGGATGTCGCGGGCCACTTGCAGGGCCTCGGCCACGTCGGGCTGGCCGCGAAGCCCCAGGCGGGCGCTCATGGCCCCTTCGTTGGCTCCGGAGCCTTTGGCCATGAACGGGTCTTCACAGTGGTCGATGACCGGGGCCAGATCGGCGGCGTATTCCAGGGCGTGGCGAAAGAGTTCGGTATCGGCCACGGGTTCGCCGTCGTTGGAAAAGGCCACACAGCCGGCGGCCAGGAGCTCTTCCATGGGGGCCAGCTGCTTGCCGGCAAGCCCGAGGGTCAGCGCGCCGACCGGGTACAGGCGCGGGCCGCCCGGCCAGCTCTCGGCCGCCCGGCGCTGCATGAGGCGCGTTATGGCCGCGTTGTCGTTGACCGGGTCGGTGTTGGCCATGCACATGATATTGGAGAACCCGCCCCCGGCGGCGGCGGACAGGCCCGAAGCGATGTCTTCCTTCCACTCCTGGCCGGGTTCGCGCAGGTGGGTATGGGCGTCGGTCATGGCCGGCATGAGGAGCTGGCCCTTGCCGTCGATGACCCGGGCCTCGGGGAAGGCGGCGGCGGGGTCGTGCGGCAGCAACTCCAGGACGCGGCCGGCGGCGCAGGCCAGCGTCCAGAGGCCGTCCCGCCCGGGCAGTTCGACGTTGGCGACGACGAGATCCGGGGGCGTCATACCGGTACCCTTTCTTCCTTGCGGGTGATGTGGAGATAGAGCAGGGCCATGCGCACGGCCACGCCCGAGGCCACCTGGTCGAGGATGAGCGAGCTGCCGGAGTCGGCCAGATCCGAGGCGATTTCCACGCCCCGGTTGATGGGGCCGGGGTGCATGACCTTGACCTCGGGCGCGGCCAGGGACAGACGGTCCCGGGTCAGGCAGAAGCGGCGGGCGTATTCGCGCAGTTCCGGCAAGAGGCCGGCTTCCTGGCGTTCCAGTTGCAGGCGCAGGCACATGACGGCATCGGCTCCGGCCAGGGCCGGTTCCAGCTCGTTATAGACCCGGGCGCCCAGGGCCTTGGCGTCCTTGGGCAAAAGCGTGCGCGGGGCGCACAGACGCACCTGGGCTCCGAGCATGGTGAGCAGGCGGATATTGGAGCGGGCCACCCGGGAGTGGGCGATGTCGCCGAGGATGACCACGGTCTTGCCGACGATGTCGTCGCCCCAGACTTCGCGCAGGGTAAACAGGTCGAGCAGGGCCTGGGTGGGGTGGGCGTGCCAGCCGTCGCCGGCGTTAATCACCGCGCAGGACACCCGCCGGGCCACGAAATCCGCCGCGCCCGAGGCCGAGTGGCGCATCACGATGGCGTCGGGGTTCATGGCTTGCAGTGTGAGCACCGTATCCTTGAGCGTCTCGCCCTTTTGCAGGGAGCTCCCGGACTTGGCCAGGCCGAAGGTGTCGGCCGAGAGGCGCTTGCCGGCGATATCGAAGGAGGTCTTGGTGCGGGTGCTTGGCTCGGCGAAAAAAAGAACGACGCTTTTGCCTTTGAGCGTCGGCACCTTCTTGACGGGCCGCGAGTTGATTTCCCGGAAGGAGGCGGCGGTGCGCATGACCACGTCCACGTCTTCCCGGGAAAGCTGGGACACGTCGAGAAGATCCTTGTGGGGCCAGTTCATGGAGCATCCTCGGAGGAGAATTTTTGCCGCGCTCCCAGGCGCGTAAGCCGAACGATATTTTCACAAGCCCCGGGCGGCGTCAATGCGGGGGAGGCCGGTTCTTTGCGGCCCCCGGCCTGGGGCCTGGCTCCGGCCGGCCGGCGGCGGCCGCTACTTTGCGGCCCTCCGTCCTCGCGCCTGGCCCACGGGCACGGCCGGGGCCGTGCCCGCGAGGGGCCGGGCTGCGCCGACACGGCCCCTCGCCAAGCGCGCCGACCGGGGTCTGGCGGCTCACGCCTTGGCCTTGGCCGTCTTTTTCGGCGCGCGCGCGGTCGCTTTCCCGTCGTGGAGCGAGCACCAGATGAACCCCTGGACGTCGAGCAGATCCTTCGGGAGCAACACGTCCCGCTTGGCCAGCTGGCCGGCGACGTAGTCGAAGAGTCCGAGCATCCGTTGGTAGCCGGCCCAGCTGGGCCGGGTGGCGTAGCCGATGTCGTAGCCGTAGGCCTGGGCGGCCTTCTGGATGTAGGTCGGCTTGATGAAAATGTAGCGGGTCGGATCCAGGAGGAAGAGGAAGTAGGTCGCGGTGGTCCATTTGCAGGCGTCGAGTTCGTCCAGAACCTCCACGAAGGCCGTGAAACGGGGGCCCATGTCGCCTTCGCCGTAGAGCAGGATGTCCAGGGCCGCGGCAAAGTGCTGCTTGGCTTCCTCGCCCTTCTTGAAGCCGTCGGTCAGGGCCATTTTCTCGTTGGGGAAGGCGAGGTTGGTCTTGGCGAGCAGCTTCTTGGCCAGGAGGCAGACGGCCTCGGCGTCGCCGGCCCGCAGCAGGGCCTCCAGGGTGTCGCGGCCGAGGTCGGCCTGGAGGCTGTTCGAGGCTTCGACCTTGTGGGAGCGGTCGTCCGCCAGATAGCGCGGATCGGTAAAGCCGCCCGGATAGGCCTTGAGAAAGGCCGCCTCAAGGTTCGGGAAGGAAACGGTGCCGTCCATGGCCCGGTCCAGGTCGATTTTCCGAAGCACCGGATGGTGCTCCGGAGCCTTGGCCGGGGCAAGGAAGTGGCGCTGCATCTTTTTTTCGCCCGCGAATTCGAAATACACGCGCACGGCGCCGCTCTCCAACAATTCGACCACTTTGCCGAGGCCCCAGTCGCCAAGCGTTATGTGGGTCACGTAGTCGCCGATTTTGATGGTCGTTTCGGTCACGGTTCGTCCTCCTCGGAATCCAAGCCTCTATCGTCCCATTGCGCTGAGAGGAGGGTCGCAGTTTTAGGGGCCCGGGAATGTGGCCGGGTCCAGGGGGGCCTCGAAATCGGACGATTCGGATTTCGAGGCGGCTAAGCTAAGGCAGACGGGCCAGGGCCCGCTCCAGGTGGTCGGTCCAGACGGCGGCGAAGGGCTCGATTTCGATGAGTCCGGCCAGCCGGCTGCGGCAGGCGATGCCGGCCGCTTCCAGCTGTCCGCTCCAGGAATCGGGGCCTCCCCCGGCCAGATCGCAGCAGGCATGGGCGCCGGCCACGGTGAAAAAGGGCATGAGCCAGGCCTGGGCGCAGCCGCGCGCGACCAGCGCGTCGCGGATGTGTCCGATATCCAGGCAGGGCGCGCCGCGCTCCCGGGGCATGGCCCCGAGGAAAACGGCCGGGTCCAGGCGGGAGAGCTTTTCCCGCAGGGCCTCGTAAAATCCGGCTCCGGGCGGCGGCGCGCCGTGCCCCATGAGCACCACCGCCGCATCCGGTCCGCGCCCGGCCGGCAGGCTGGCCAGGACCGCCCCGGCCACCCGGTCCACGTCGGCCAGATCGGCCAGAAGCGGCGCGCCGACGGACAAGGCGGCGGCGCTTGGCCCGGCGCGCAGGAAGCGTTGCAGCCCGGCCAGCATCTCGTGGTATTCCTCGCCCGGCACCACATGCAGGGACTGGACCACCACCCGGTCGAGGTCGGCGGCGAGCAAGCCGGCCAGGACATCGGCCACCTGCCGCGCCCCGCCGAAGGCGGCGGCGCTGCCGTGTTTGCGCCCAACCGTGCGGGCCACGGCCACCGTGTCCGTCGGATAC
>JBKICS010000365.1:0-9416 GCA_046567015.1 Acidobacteriota bacterium
GTGC
The DNA here is from genome assembly GCA_046567015.1 of Acidobacteriota bacterium. Classification (GTDB taxonomy): domain Bacteria; phylum Desulfobacterota; class Desulfovibrionia; order Desulfovibrionales; family Desulfovibrionaceae; genus Solidesulfovibrio. The sequence continues at coordinate 5 of JBKICS010000365.1, forward strand.
GCTCGCGAAACTGAAAACCGGGCACCACGTTGTAGTTGGCCGAAAGCCCGAGCCCGGGGTGGGTGGTGTCCACGGTATAAAGCGGAAAGCCGCGCTCGGCCAGAGCCGCGGCCAGCTCGGCCAGCTCCTCGGCGATGTCGTCGCGGGCGATGCCGGGCAGGCTGGCCAGGGGAACGAGAGGGCCTTCGGTCACCCAGGCGGCCTGGGCCAGGCTGGTGAATTTCGGCAGGCCCGAGGCTTCGTAGTTGCTGAGCGACTCGAAGTCCCCGGCCAGTTGGGCCACTTCGGTCAGGGCCCGGATGGCCGCCTTGGCGGGCGAGGAGGCCGTTCCGGCGGTGAAAACGATCTCCGAGGCGTGGGGGAAGGTGCCCGGATCGTAGGCTATGGCCCCAACCGTCGGCACGGGCATGTCCAGGGTGAAGTCCTTGAGCCACACCTTGATGCCCTGGCTGGTGAAAGCCGCGAGGAGCTTTTGCAGGACCGGGTCGTCAAGGCTTGCCGGATCGATGGTGGGCAGCGTCGGCCGGGTGCGGTCGATGACGGCGCAGACGTGGCGCTCGACCAGCTCGCAGGCCCCTTGCAGCACGGATTCCTCGAAGCAGTTGCCGGCGGATGACCCGTTGAATTCGTTTAATATCTTAAACCAGTCCAGGGGCACGGCCACGTCTTTCCCCTGGGCCACGTCGCGCACCAGTCCGAAACGCCAGGGCAGCAGATCGAGGATGCGCCGGGCGTCGGCGTCGCTGATGGTTTCGCCCACCGAAGCCCGGATGACGGCCAGGGGTACGAGCGCCTCGCCGAAATGGGCCTCGGCCTCGCTCCAGGTGGCCGGGACGAATCGCTCCTCGTCGCGCCAGAAGGAAAAAAAGCTGTAGCGTTCGGCCAGTTCCATCAGCGCCGAGGCTTCGGCCTGCTCGGGGCTGGCCCCCTTGCCCATCTGCTTGCGGGTGGGCATGACGGCCCGGGCCTCCTCGCCGCAGATGCTGAGGAACACCGGGATGCCGAGCCGGCCGGTGTCGATGCGCTTGGTCTCGGCCAGGACGCCGGCACCCAGGCGGGCAAAGGCTTCCTTGGCCCGGGCCACGGTTTCGGCCGGGGAGATGGTCTTGTCCTGGTCGACGGTGTAGCCCTTGGGGCGATGGGTCAGGCCGGGGGTCAGGGAGTCGCGGTGATCCATGGGTGCTTCCGTTGCGGCGTTGCCGTCTAGGCGATTTTTTTGGGCGTCATGCGGTAGATCTGGCACAGCTTGCGCTCGGGCTCGCCCGACTGCGGGGCGGTTTCCTTGTAGCCGATGACTTTTTCGGCGATGGAAAACTCTTCGTCGGCCAGGGCCATGAACCGGGTGGCCTTGCGGGTGAAGTCCTTGGACAGGAGCAGGGCCGCGTCCTTTTTGAGCGCGATGTGGGCCAGGAAGAACTTGAGCAGGCTGCGGTAGGTGTCCGGCAGGTAGAGCACCTCGGCCCCGATGATGACGTCGAAGCGCCGGCCCAGGCGGTCGGCGGTGAAATCGGCCTTGGCGACGCTGGCCCGGTCGGCCAGGCCGTTTTGCAGGATATTGATCTGGGTAAAGAGCAGGGCGTCGGGGTTGATGTCGGTGAGCAGGCAGTCGTAGCCCTGCTTGGCGGCGAACAGGCCGACCAGCCCGATGCCGCAGCCGACTTCGAGCAGGGTGCGGCCGCCCGCCGGGCCGAGGTGGCGCAGGGAATGGGCCAGCAGCATGGCGGCCGGCCAGATGGTGGACCAGAAGGGCAGTTCCACCGGTCCGTCGCCGGCTTTGGCCAACTGGCGGTCAATAAGCGCGGCGACGTCGGCGATCTGGAGCAGTTCCAGTGTTTCGCCGCCAACGGTCACGGGTTCGAAACGCACGTCGTAGCGGCTCTTGGCCGCGTCCAGAAGTTCGTCGAGGGGGGCGGAAAGGGGGATGGCTGTGTCCACAAACACTCCCATTGCGGTATGAATTGCCGGCAATAGCGCACATGCGGGGACAAGGCAAAGAAAAAGGGCCGGCTTTATAGGCCGGCCCTTTCGATTTTTCAGTGGAGCGGGAAACGGGATTTGAACCCGCGACTTCAACCTTGGCAAGGTTGCACTCTACCACTGAGTTATTCCCGCTCAATGTCGGCGTGTGGAGGCGGCATCCGGATTTGAACCGGAGAATGGAGGTTTTGCAGACCTCTGCCTTACCACTTGGCTATGCCGCCTCGTTTCAAGGAGCACTTATTTACTCGCTGCCGGCCCGGGTGTCAACAACTTTTTTTCAATCTTTTCAGTCCGGTCCGGCTCGGCGGGGCGGCCGCCGTTGCCGAGGCGCATAACTGTCAAAATCCGGCCCGTTCGTCAACCGGAAATTTTCAAATTTTAAAAATTTTTCTACAATATGCTGTAATTTTACAATAAATTCGAAGGTCAGATTCGGGCCAGCCGGCCGGCCAAAGGCCCGTCCCGTCCGGCCCGCCCGGGGGCGAAGAGCAAAGATGCCGGCGGCCGGGGACGACGAGAGGTGACTCCTCTGGCCGCCGGGGGCCTGAGGCCCCGGACCCCCGCCTGAGGAAAGGATTAAAGGGGGTTTGGGCCGGGGGCGGCCATTCGGTCGGGTGTGAACCGGGCAAACCGGGCCAGGCGCTGGGCCGGAACCCTCGCTGTGCCGTCGGTCAAAGGAAGCGGCAGCCCTATGGGATCTCCGCTGGTTGCAGTCGGTTCCGCTGGCGGCAATTGGGTTCCTTGGAGTTCGAGGCGCAAGTGTGCCGTGGCGGCAACAACAAAACGCCGGAGCCGCAAGGGCTCCGGCGTTTGGGCGGCAAGGCAGGCTATGCGCCTTCGATGGGGATGGTGCGGGTGGCCTCGGCCGCGTCGCGGGGCAGCGTCACTGTCAGCACGCCCTTGTCGAAACGGGCCTTGGCCTCGGCCTCCTTCACCTTGCCGGGCAGGGGGATGGTGCGGGAAAAGGAACCGTAGGCGCGTTCGATGCGGTGGTAATTGTCCTTCTTCTCTTCGTCCTCGAACTTCTTCTCGCCGCGAAGGAGCAGCCGGTCGTTTTCCACGCTGATGGTTACGTCCTTGGGGTCGAGGCCGGGCAGTTCCGCCTTGACCGTGACCAGACCGTCGGCCTCGCTGACGTCCACGGCCGGGAAACCGGCGTCGCGGAACATCGGGGCCAGATTGCCCAGGCCAAAGGGTTCACGCCAGAACTCCTCCATCATGTCCGCCAGGCTCACCGGCCGCTTGGCGGCGACGGAGCGTTCCCGCATGGTGGGAAGCAGATGCTTGAACATGGTCCAAACCTCCGTCAGCGTAATGGGAACCTTTCTTCTTCCATAAGCATGCAGTCCGGCCAGTCAAGGCGGACGGGGAGCGGGTTCGGGCCGCTTATGAGCCGGCCGGCTTGCCCGTGAGCAGCCCCAGCAGTCGCCAGCCCTCCTTGGCGAAATCGCCTTCGCTGTCGCATAAAAGCACCACCCCGGCCATGTCCGCCGGCGACATGAGGACCAGGGCGAAATAGCCGCCCGAGCGGCCGGCATGCAGCACGTACTCCTTGCCCCCGAAATTCATGACGTTCCAGAAATAGCCGATGGACAGGGTCGGAATCGAGGAGACATGCTTGCGGGCCAGATGGGCCAGCCGGGCGGCCGGGAGCAGCGGCGTGGAATCGACGCCCAGATTGGCCGCGGCGTAGGCGAGCAGGTCGTCGGCCGTGGAGCGCAGCGCCCCAGCGCCCTCGAGCCCGGTCACCACCCAGTTGGGCACCACCTTGCCGGACGCGTCGTGGCCGTGGGTCATGCGGGCTAGCTGGTCCTCGGAGAGGGTCACCCGGGTGTCGGCCATGCCAAGGGGCGCGCAAATGCTCTCCACCACCAGTCGCTCGTAGTCCGTGCCGGCAAGCCTGGCCAGCATGTAGCCGGCCAGCGCCGCGCCGGTATTGCTGTAATAGAAGTTCTGGCCGATGGGCGCGATGAGCTTGGCTTCGGAGATGTAGCGCAGCAGCAGGCCCGTGGAATAGCCGGCCAGGGGATTTTGCGGATCGGTGGAGGGCAGGTTGTCGGGGGCTTCGGGCAGGCCCGAGCTGTGGCTGGCCAGGTCGAGGTGGGAGACCCAGTAGAGCGGCGAATCCTTGCCGATGGTGCCGGGCGGCAGGGACAGGCGGATGGCGTCGGTGTCGTGGAGCTTGCCGGCGATGACCGCCTGGGCCAGGAGGATGCCGGTGAAGGTCTTGGTGACCGAACCGATCTCGAACAGGGTGCGGCCGTCCGGGGCCTTGGCCGCGTGGCCTTCGCCGCGACGGCCGAAACCGTAGACCGTCCGGCCCTTCAGGTTGACGTAGCCCACCACCAGGCCGTGGACCCGGCCCGACCGGGTGAGGCCCTCGACGACATGGGCCGTGGCCTGACGACTGGGCAGGGACGCGGCCGGCGACACGGCGGCAAGGACGGTCAGGACGAACAGGGCGGCGAGGCTTGGGAACAGGATCGCGCATCGCGGCATGGTGCCTCCGGCTCAGGCGTGGTTGCGCAGCTTGAGTTCGCTGGGGTGGGGGGCCAGGTAGGCCTGATCCTTGAGATAGGCTACGTCGTATTTGCGGGTGTAGTGGGCGAGCAGGGTGACCGGGACGACAAGGGGCGTGAGACCCAGGCGGTAGTTGCTGATGATCTCGTTTAATTCGGCCTTTTCGTCGGCGCTGAGCATCTTCTTGAAATAGCCCATGATGTGCTGGAGGACGTTGGCCTGCTTGGCCGGGGTGGCGGGCAGGGAAAGCGCCCGCATGAGCAGGGTCTCGTAGGCCTGGATCAAGGCCTCGGCCGGCCAGGAACTGGCCGCGGCGGTCAGGCGGCCGATCTGCCGGGCCAGCTCCGGGCTGTGCGCCATGAGCAGCAGCTTGTGGCGGTTGGTGAAGGCAATGAGGCGGGCCGGCAGCGAGGCCCGGCCGGCTTCGGCCAGGGCGTCGCGCCAGCGCTTGAGGGTGAAGATGCGCTCGATGAAGTTCTCCCGCAGCTTGTCGTCATGAAGCCGCCCCTCGTCCTCGACCGGAACGAGCGGCCAGCGGTCCAGAAAGGCCCGGGCGAAGAGCCCCACCCCGCGTTCGGCCGGCGAACCCTTGTCGTTGTAGACCTTGACCCGGGTCAGGCCGCTTGAGGGCGACTTGGACTTGAAGATGAAGCCGCACAGGTTCTCCCCGGCCAGCTCCTCCACGCGTTTGGCCGCCCAGGCCCGCATGCGCTCGGTGAGGTCGACGCCGGTCTTGATGGTCACAAGGCGCGGCGCGTCCGGGTCGCCGACAAGCCGCATGGCCTCCCGGGGGACGCCCAGGCCGCATTCGACTTCCGGGCAGACCGGCACGAAGTCGAAATAGCGACCCAACGTGTCGACCACGTACGGGTCGCGCTTGTGCCCGCCGTCGTAGCGCACGGGTTGGCCGAGCAGGCAGGCGCTGACGCCCACGCGGATCGGTTCGGACATGGTCGCTTCCTCCGTCCAAAAATTCCCGACTTGATCGAGGCCGGGATTGCGGCTAAAGCCTTCCAGGCGTTTGCCAGTGTACGGGCTTTGGATCGGCATGGGAAGCGACGCCGCGAAGGATATGGGACGGGATATGCGTGAAATGTGCGGACTTGCCGCCGTGTTGTTCGATTTCGGCGGCGTGCTGGCCGAGGAGGGGTTCCGCGAGGGACTCATCCACATCGCCAGGACCGCCGGTCGCGATCCGGCCACCGTGGTGCCGACGGCCTATGAAATGGCCTGGAGCACCGGGTTCGTGGTCGGCGGCGTGGGCGAGGCCGGGTTCTGGCAGGCCTTCCGCCAAGCCACCGGCATTGCCGGCGCGGACGCGGACTTAAGCGAAGCCGTGCTGTCGCGCTTTGTTCCCCGGCCCTTCATGTTCGCCGTGGCCGACGCGGCCCGTTCCGCCGGTCTTATCACCGCCATCCTGAGCGATCAGACCGAATGGCTGGCCCGGCTCGACGCCCGCCACGACGTGTTTTCGCATTTCGACAGGGTGTTTAACAGCTACGACCACGGTGTGACCAAGCGCGAGGCCGCTTTTTTCGAGCTGGCCCTGCGCAGCCTCGGCGTTGCCCCGCAACAGGCGCTATTTATCGACGACGCCGCCCACAATACCGAGTTGGCCGCGCGCCTGGGCCTGCATACCATCCTCTACCGGGACCGGGCCTCGTTTTTGGGCGAGCTGACCGCCCTGTGTCCGCCCCTTGGAGCCATTGATGTATAATCCCATCTGCGGCCTGGCCCGCGACGGCCTGCCGATCATCGGATTTTTCGCCCTGGCCACCCTGGTCGCCGCGCTGTTGCGCTGGCCCTGGCTGGCCGGGCTTTTCCTGCTGCTGACCGCCTTTTCGCTCAATTTCTTTCGCGATCCCGACCGGACCGCGCCGACGGAAGCCGGCATCGTCGTGGCCCCGGCCGACGGCGTGGTCTGCAAGATGGGCGAGGAGACCGACCCGGCCTCGGGCGAGAAGCGTCAGGTCGTGTGCATCTTCATGAATGTGTTCAACGTCCACGTGAACCGCTCGCCGGTCACTGGCGTTGTTTCGGAAGTGCGCTACATTCCGGGGAAATTCTTCAACGCCTCCCTGGATAAGGCCTCCACCGACAACGAGCGCAACCTGATCGTGGTGACCGACGCCGAGGGCGAGCGCTTCACCGTGATCCAGATCGCGGGACTCATTGCCCGGCGCATCGTCTGCCCGGCCAAGCCCGGCGACAGGCTGGCCCGGGGCGAGCGCTACGGCATGATCAAGTTCGGGTCGCGCCTTGACGTCTATCTGCCGCGCGGGTATGTACCGGCTGTCACAATGGGCCAGAAAACCACGGCGGGCGTCACCGTTTTGGCAAAAAAGGCCGAGTAGCGGCGGGGTTGCACCTCCCGCGCCACTGAAAAAGCGGAAGCGATGGAAGAAAAGATCACCCAGAGCCGGGCTCGCAGGAGCGTCTATATCCTGCCGAACCTGTTCACCATGGCCAGTCTGTTCGCTGGCTTTCTTGGTTCGCTCTGGGCCATCGAGGGCCGCTTCGACCTGACCGCCCTGGCCATCCTCTTCTCCTGCCTCTTCGACGGACTCGACGGCAAGGTGGCCCGGCTCACCGGCACCAGCAGCGATTTCGGCGTCCAGTTCGACTCGTTGGCCGATCTGGTCGCCTTCGGCGTCACCCCGGCCATCATGGTCTACCAGTGGCAGCTGGCCCGCTTCGGGCGCCTCGGCATCCTGGCCTCGTTCATGCTCGTGGCCTGCGGCGCGCTGCGCCTTGCCCGGTTCAACGTCATGTCCGGCAAGACCACCACGTCCAAGAAGTTCTTCGTGGGCCTGCCCATCCCGGCCGCCGGCTGCATGATCTCGCTCTTTTTCATGTTCGAGCGTTATCTGCCCGACGACATCGCCGCCGCCGTGATCCCCAAGGCCTGCCTCGTGCTCGTCTACGCCCTGTCCTTTCTCATGGTCAGTCGCGTGCGCTACGCTTCGTTTAAGGAATTCGGCCTGGTCAAGGCCCATCCCTTCAGCGCCATGGTGACGGCCCTGCTCCTGTTCGTGGTCGTAGCCTCCGAGCCCTGGCTCATGGGCTTCCTGCTCTTTTCCGCCTACCTCGCTTCCGGCATCATCTACACCTTCTTCATTCTGCCGCGCCGCGCCTCCAAGCTACGGGAGCCCCTCCAGGAGCTCTCATAATACCATTATCCCCTTTTTGACATTTCTTGTCATTGTCCCGGCCCCAGGCTAACCAGAGCCCAGCCGCGTGCTCAAACGCGCGCATTCCTCCCCGCCAAAACGCGGGGAAAGGGGAGACTCTCATGCCCGACGACAACAGGGTATACATTTTCGACACCACGCTTCGGGACGGCGAACAGTCGCCCGGCGCCACCATGACCCGCGAGGAAAAAGTCCGCATGGCCCGCCAGCTCGAAACGCTCGGCGTGGACATCATCGAGGCCGGCTTCCCCGCCGCCAGCGAAGGCGACTTCCAGGCCGTCGCCGCCATCGCCGCTTCCGTCAAAACGCCCATCGTGGCCGCCCTGTGCCGGGCCCTGGCCTCGGATATCGACCGGGGCTACGAGGCCATCAAGGGTGCTGCGCGCAAGCGCATCCATACCTTCCTCGCCACCTCCGCGCTGCACATGGAGCATAAGCTCGGCAAGACCCCGGCCCAGGTGCTGGACATGGCCGAGGCCGCCGTGCGCCACGCCGCCGGCAAGGGCGTCGAGGTCCAGTTCTCGGCCGAGGACGCCTCGCGCTCCGAGCCGGATTTCCTGGTGGCCGTGTGCGAGCGCGTCATCGCCGCCGGCGCGACCATCCTCAACATCCCGGACACCGTGGGCTATGCCCAGCCGGCGGAGTTTGCTGATTTGATCCGCCATCTGCGCGCCAACGTGCGCGGGGCTGACGACGTCGTCTTCGCCGTCCACTGCCACAACGACCTCGGCCTGGCCGTGGCCAACACCCTGGCGGCGCTGCACGCCGGGGCGCGCCAAGCCGAAGTGACGCTCTCCGGCATCGGCGAGCGGGCCGGCAACGCCTCCCTGGAACAGGTGGTGATGGGCCTCAACACCCGGCCCAACTACTACAACCTGAGCACGGGCATCATCACCGAGGAGCTCTATCCCTCCTGCCGTCGGCTCTCGGGCATCATCGGGCAGCCCATCCCGCCCTATGCGCCCATCATGGGCCGCAACGCCTTTGCCCACGAGTCCGGCATCCACCAGCACGGCGTCCTCAAGGATCGCCGCACCTACGAGATCATGACCGCCGAACATATCGGCCGCAAAGGCGCGGTGGTGGTGCTCGGCAAGCATTCCGGCCGCCACGCCCTGGACGCCAAGGTCAAGGAGCTCGGCTACGCGCTTACCGACGAGGAGCTGCTCATCGTCTTCGAGGCGGTCAAGGAACTGGCCGACCGCAAGCAGCGCATCCTCGACGAGGACATCGAAGCGCTGATTCTCGAAAAAGTCCTGCGCCGCCCCGACCTCTACGCCCTGCAATACCTCTCCGTGCACTGCGGCAACGTGGAGCTTGCCCCGTTTGCCGTCATCGAGATGACCGTGGAAGGCAAGTCCGCGCGTCACTATTCGGCCGGATCCGGTCCCGTGGACGCGGTCTTTAACGCCGTGTGCCAGGCCGTCGGCCGCAAGCCTGAACTGGAAGAATATCAGATCAACGCCATCACCGGCGGCACCGACGCCCAGGGCGAAGTGACCGTGCGCATCCGCGACGGCAAGGCGACCACCGTCGGCCGCGGCGTCCACGACGACGTCATCATGGCCAGCACCCTGGCCTTCATCAACGCGCTCAATCGTTTGGCCAAGAAAGAGGAGGAACGGATATGCCCGCAACTTTAGCCGAAAAAATCCTGCAGCAGCACAGCGACGAGCAGATCACGGGTCCCGGGCAGATCGTCCGTTGCCGGCTCTCCCTGG
>JBKICS010000366.1:0-5255 GCA_046567015.1 Acidobacteriota bacterium
GAAGTCTGCGGCGACGCCTGCCTGCTCCCGGACCTGCCGGCCTGACCGGCGGTAGAGGGCGGGGGAAGAAAGAAGAAGACAAAGACAAAGATGCCTCCGGCGGCCGGGGGCCTGAGGCCCCCGGACCCCCGACTGGAAGAAGTGTTTTAAGGGGTTCTGGGCGGGGGACGGCAAGCTGGCCGAAGTAGAACTGGCTAGCCGGCGATGGTGCGTGACGCGAACCACCGTTGCCCCGGCAGCGAGGGCCTCAAGCCGCCCCAAACAGAAGGAGGGTCCGGGAAGGGGTAACCCCCTCCCGGCCGCCGGAGGCATGCCTTCACTCCGCCTACGCCTTGCGCAGTTCCTTGTAGTAATTGATCAGCCCGTTGGTTGAGCAGTCATGGCTCGACACGTTGCCCCCGTCCGCAAGCTCGGTCAGGATTGTTCCGGCCAGCACCTTGCCCAGTTCCACTCCCATCTGGTCGTAGGAATTGATGTTCCAGATGGTCCCCTGGGTGAAGATCTTGTGCTCGTAGAGGGCAATGAGCGTCCCCAGGGTCTTGGGATCGAGCTTTTCATAGAGAAAGGAATTGGTCGGCCGGTTGCCGCTAAACGACTTGGCCTGGGATAAAAGCGCCAGTTGGTCCTCGGCCAGGCCCTTGTTGGCCAGTTCGGCCCGGGCCTCGTCGGCGGTCTTGCCCCGCATGAGCGCCTCGGTCTGGGCGAAGAAATTCGACACCAGCATGTCCTGATGCCGGCCCAGGGGATTTTGCGTCCGGGCGGCGGCCAGGAAGTCGCAGGGGATAAGCCGCGTGCCCTGGTGGATGAGTTGGTAGAAGGCATGCTGGCCGTTGGTGCCCGGCTCGCCCCAGATGACCGGGCCGGTGGCGTAATCGACGGGGCGGCCGTCGACGGTCACGGACTTGCCGTTGCTCTCCATGTCGCCCTGCTGGAAATAGGCGGCAAAGCGCGTCAGGTACTGGTCATAGGGCAGGATGGCCTGGGTCTGGGCCCCGAAGTAGTTGTTGTACCAAAGGCCGAGCAGTCCCATGAGGATGGGGATGTTGCGTTCAAGCGGCGCGGTGCGGAAATGCTCGTCGGCGACAAACGCCCCTTCGAGCATGGCCTCGAAATGGTCGAAGCCCACGGCCAGGGCGATGGACAGACCGATGGCCGACCACAGGGAATAACGCCCGCCGACCCAGTCCCAGAAGGCAAACATGTTGGCCGTGTCGATGCCGAAGGCGGCCACGGCCTTGGCGTTGGTGGACAGGGCCACGAAATGCCTGGCCACGGCGGCCTCGTCTCCGGCGTGGGAAAGGAACCAGTCCCGGGCCGCGTGGGCGTTGGCCATGGTTTCCAGGGTGGAAAACGTCTTGGAGGCGATGATGAAAAGCGTGGTTTCCGGGGAGACGCGCTTTAATGTCTCCACCAGGTGCGTGCCGTCCACGTTGGAGACGAAATGGGGCGTGATCCCCGGCACGGCGTAATGGGCCAGGGCCAGGGAGGCCATTTGCGGACCGAGGTCGGAACCGCCGATGCCGATGTTGACCACGTCGGTGATGGGCTTGCCGGTGTATCCCTTCCACTGGCCGGAATGGATGCGGCCGCAGAAGATGCGCATCTGGTTGAGCACCTTGTTGACCTCGGGCATGACGTCGCGGCCGTCGACCACGATGGGCCGGTTGGCGCGGTTGCGCAGGGCCACGTGGAGCACGGCCCGATCCTCGGTACGGTTGATCTTTTCCCCGGCGAACATGGCGTCGCGCCGGGCTTCGACCCCGGCCTGCCTAGCCAGGTCGAAGAGCAGGCCCAAGGTGGCGTCGGTCACTCGGTTTTTGGAATAATCAAAGAGAATATCGCCCAGGCGCAGGGAATAGCGGGCGAAACGGTCCGGTTCGGCGGCGAACAGATCGCGCATGTGCAGATGCTTGACCGTTTCGTGATGGGCGGCCAGGGCGGCGTGGGCGGGCAGTTCCGTCATTCGCGGCATGACGCGTGCTCCTTGTTGGATAAAACCGGCTTCAGCGGGCGAACCCATCGGCCGACAGGGTGTGCAGCAACCGGTTGCCCCGACCGAAGAATCTTCGGTGGTGCGGCCGATTGAGGGCAAGGTGATCATATACCATCCGTTTCGCCCAGTCCTCAATAAAAAGCCAAGCGAGGCAGTCAGCCCAGATGAGCCCCACGTACTCCCAGGGGATGGCCGGCCACGAACCAGCCCAGGCCCACGCAGGCCGTGGCCAGATCCTTGGAGAGCGTAAACCATTTTCTAAAGATCGTTCCCCATTCATGGGGCAATATCCGCCTTTTCTTCTCGCATCACCCGGCCGCCGCCGCATCTTCCGCCTTCTCGTCAGAAACAGAAACCGTCGTTCTGAAACAGGGACAAGCAGGCGTCGACCACGTCCGGATCGTACAGCCGCCCCCGGCCGGTGAGAATTTCAGCCAGGGCCGCCTCGCGCCCCGGGGCTGCCCGGTAGGGCCGATGGGAATTCATGGCCTCGACCACGTCGGCCACGGCCAGGATGCACGAATCGAAAAGCGTCTCATTCCGACCCAGTCCCGAGGGATAGCCCGAGCCGTCCAGGCGCTCGTGGTGTTCCAGGGTAATGCGGGCCACGGGCCAGGGGAACGGGATGTTTTTGAGGATCTCGTGTCCGACGGTGCTGTGGTCGCGCACAAGGCCCATCTCCAGGCGATTGAGGGCTTCGGGCTTGGCCAGGATTTCGGTCGGCACATGGATCTTGCCGATATCGTGAACCAGTCCGGCCACGCGCAAGCCTTCCTGCCGCGCCTCGGACAGCCCCAGCTTCCCGGCCAGGGCAGCGGCGAGCTGTGAGACGCGCTGCTGGTGTCCGGCGGTGAAGGGATCGCGCTTCTCCGAGGTGACGGTCAGGGCGTTGACGGTCTCGACCAGGGCGCGCTGGAGGGTGGCCACGGATTCGTGCAGGGCCTGCTCCGCCTGCTGGCGATGGCTGATGTCGCGAAAGACCACCACCCGGCCGATTTCCTGTCCCCGGGCGTCCAGGATGGGCCTGGCGGTCTGCTCCACGGGCACGTCGCGGCCCCCGGGACTGTGCAGCATGGTCAGTTCCCGCCCGGTTGAGCCGTCAACCTCGCCCGTGGTGGCCTGGTAGATCGCTTCCAGGGGCTGGCCCAGGATGGCTGCGCCGGCGACGCCAAGCAGGGTCTCGGCCGCCGGATTGACGAACCGTACCCGACCCGAAGCGTCGGTGGCGAGCAGTCCCTCGCCCAGGCAATTGAGGGTGGCGTCGGTCAGGCGTTGGGTATGCGCCAGCCTGCGCTCCATGCGCGACTTGCACAGGGCGATTTCCAGGGCGCTTTGCAGCTCCGGCTCTTCAAAGGGCTTGATGAGATAGCCATAAGGCCCCACCGCACCGGCCCGGCGCAGGGTGGCCCGGTCGGAATGGGCGGTCAGGAACACCACCGGCGTCCCGAAACGCCCGCGGATGATGCCGGCCGCCTCCACGCCGTCCATGGAACCGGACAGCATGATGTCCATGAGCACCACATCGGGGTCCATATCTTCCACGGCGCGCACGGCGTCTTCGCCGGAATCGACGATGCCGGCCACGGCGTAGCCCAGACGGCTGAGCCGATAGCGCACGTCGATGGCCACCACGGCTTCGTCCTCCACGAGCAGGACGCGCGCGTCCTCTTCTGTTGTCTCAAACCCGTCTTCAGGCATGGCGACTATCCGGGCCGCCGAGGATATCGGCCAGGGCGGCGGCAAGGGTGGGGAAACGGAAGGAAAAGCCCAGTTCGGCCAGCCGCCGGGGAAGGACGCGCGCACCGTTTAAGAGGAGCTCCCGGCCCATCTCGCCCAGGGCCAGCCGCAGCACGGCTTGGGGGACGCGCAGCCGGGAGGGCCGGGACAGGGCCTGTCCGATGGCGGCGGCCAGATCGTCCTGGATCAGGGCTCCGGGAGCGGCCAGATTGTACGGTCCCGAGGCTTGCTGGCAGTCCATGAGGAAGCGGATGGCCCGGACCTCGTCGTCGAGATGGATCCAGGAAAACCACTGGCGGCCCGAGCCCAGGGGGCCGCCGATGAAATACCGGTACGGCGCAAGCATGCGCGGCAAGGCCCCGCCGCCGGCTCCCAGCACCACGGACGTCCGCAGCACCACCCGGCGCAGCCCGAGGGCTTGCGCCGCGGCGCTGGAGGCTTCCCAGGCCTTCGCCACCTCGGCCAGAAATCCGGTCCCGGCGGGAGCTTCCTCGTCGGCGGGAACGTCGCCGCGATCGCCGTAGTAGCCGATGGCCGAGCCCTGAACGAGCACCGACGGCAGGCGCGAGACCCGGCCCAGGGCGTCCATGACGGCCCGGCCGGCGTCCAGGCGGCTTTGAAGGATGCGTTGCTTGCGGGCCTCGGTCCAATAGCCCGAGGCGATGTTCTCCCCGGCCAGATTGACCAGGGCGAAAGCGCCGTCGAGGGTTTCGGCCCAGCCCTGGCCCGATTTTCCGTCAAAGGGCGCAAACGAGACCCCGGGGGTCGGCCTGCGGCCCGAGCCGCTGCGTGAGACGACCACGACGTCATGCCCGTCGGCGACGAGCGAACGGGTCAAGGCCCGGCCGATAAATCCCGAGCCGCCCAGGATGACCACCCGCATACAGGCCTCCTTGCCGCAGTCATTGCGATCGGAAGCAGTATACGGGAACCGAGGCCGATGGCAACCGGCGGCCGGATTCAGTAGGTGAAATCGAGTTGGTAGGAGACGGGTCGGGCGGCGTCGAAGGACCAGAAGAAGAGGCCGTTTTTGAGCCACGGCGAGACGTCGGAACGGGTCAGGGCCAGTTCCAGGGTGAGCACGTAGGTCACCCCCCGCTCCAGGCGGTCCCAGGAGCCGAGATCGATGAGTATCTCGCTGAGATTCTTGTGAAAGAGCTTCCCGAGATCCTTGTCGACCATGGGCCCCTGGCCGGGCAGGGTGACGACGAATTCGCCGCCCTTGAGGTATCCCAACCGGCTTTCCCAGGTGGCCGAGCTCACTTCCTGGTTCCAGACATAGTCGCGGCGCATGGCCAGCCTGGCTTTGCAGCGCAGGTTCAAGCGCTCGCCGGCAAGCAGGGCCTGGCCGATGCGGTCCAGGCCCGAGGGCTCGATGCCGAACCGGACCCGGATACGGCCCTCGTAGTTGTTGAGCACCAGATTGGTCAGCAGCAGTTCCTGGGCCACGGCCGGTCTGACCACGCCAAGCAAGGCGACCAGGGCCAGGGCCAGGGCGGCAAGAACGGCAATTCGCCGGGGCGCT
>JBKICS010000367.1:0-9451 GCA_046567015.1 Acidobacteriota bacterium
ACCCGCTTAACCACGGCGTCCATGGGCGCGGCCACGGTCTTTTCCTGCTTCATGACGGAGATGTTGAACAGTTCTTCGCCGGTCTTGACGTAGTCGTTGGGCGAGACGTGCATGACCCACAGGTCGCCGGAAACCGGCGCGCCCACGTGGTAGGGATTATTGGGGTCAGCCATTTCGACCTTGGCGGCCGGCCCGCCCTGGGCCGCAGCCACCTGGATCTGGTGGCTCAGGATTTCCGAATCGAGCACGTAGCGCACGGTGGACATGCCGCTGGCTTCGGGCCGGGAGATGTCGAGCACGGACAGGTGGTGGGGCTTGCCCAGGCTGTCGGAGAAGGTCAGCTCCTCGCCGGCTTCCAGGCCCTCGAACCAGACGTCCAGGGGAAGATTGTTGGGATCGCCGTATTTCTTGCGAAATTCCATGGTCTTTAGGGCATCGCCCGGATGGTTCAAGTAGAGCACGAACTCCTCGTTGGTGGGCTCGCGTCCGATCTGCTTGGTGAGCGCCGCCAGTTCAGCGTCCATGTCCAGCTCGCCCAGGGCATCCAGCGGCGAATCCTCGGTGCGTTCCTCGATGGCCCGCTTCCAATCCGCGCCAAAGGCGCTCTGGTAGACCCAGTCCGGCGGGAACCCGAGCGGCATCTTGCCGAACTTGCCCAAAAGCAGGTTGCGGAAGGCGTCGTTGCAATTGGCGTAGAGGAGCAGCCGGTCTTCCCTGGCCGCCGGGGTCAGGCATTCGTCGGGATGTTCGGACACGACCTCAAGCACCTCGAGCATGTCCTTGACGGCCCGTTCGCCGCCGACCTTGTAGGCGCTGGTGACGGCCAGAAAGGCGGTGTTCCAGGTGATCTGGGAGCCCGGGGTGACGTCGTGGTAGCGCACGATCTTGCGGGTGCCGGCCAGGAACTTGAGCATGTAGGGCAGCAAATGAATGTAGCCCTGCTTCATGGCCCCTTCCTGGGACGAGGACGTGGCGCCGCCGGGCATGGCGTGCTCCACCACGTCGTAGTCGATGCCCTGGAAATAGGGCGCGGTATAGCGGTCGTAATAGGGCATGACCTGCTTGAGCACGAAGTTGGCGGCCCGGATCATGTCCTTGTTTTCCTTGGTCAGGGCCACGGGCACGCCCAGGTCTTCCTCGATGTAGGCGGCGGTCCCGAGCACCTCGCCCTGGCCGTACCAGCGCACGGAGGCGCCGATGGCCGTGTCGACGATGTGGCAGCCGGCCTCGGCCGCCGCGCCCACGGCCGGCACGAACAGGCCGTCGGTGTAGTGGCGATGGTAGTCAACGACCAGATCGGGGTAGGCCTTGCGGATGGCGGTGATGAGCGCCTTGACGAATCGCGGCGGACACACGCCGGCCATATCCTTGAGGCACAAGATGATGCTCTTGGCCGCCTTGGCCTTGGTCATGCCGCCGGCCTTGGCGATCTGCCCCAGGATGGCCTCCAGCACGCCCAGGTAATGGGGCACGTCGAAGCCGCGCGCGAACGACATGGAGATGGCCGGCTCGAAGATGATGCCGGGACGCGACAGGGCGACCTCGGCAAACGGATACATGTTATCGATATGATTCAAGAAATCAAAGCAGCGAATGATGTCGTAATGCTCGCAGATCATCTCGCCCGTCAGCCGCATGAGGTTTCGCGGCTGGGGCTTGTAGCCGAGCACGTTGGTGGAGCGGATGAGGAGCTGCTTCATGGTCTTGGGCGCGAACTGGTTCCACTTGGCCGCCTCGGTAAAGGGGTAGGTCATGTTGGCCATCATGGCCACGTGGAAGTGCGCGCCGCCGCCGTTTTCCAGCGAAAAGAAGCCGCAGTTGTCGAGATACGGCCCGACCAACTCGTCCTCGGCCAGGCGGAAGCGGTTGCCGCTGTTGGACTGGGTGATGTCGCGGGTGGTGGTGTCCACGAAGTGGACCTTGCCCGAGTCGCGCACCATGTCGAGAACGGCCTGGCGGTCGCCGCGCGGATAGGGGCTTTCCGGGCTGCGCAGATCGACTTCCGGCAGGTGCGGCGTGAACCGGCCCAGGCGGTAGTCCTCGCGGCCCCGGTACTTGCCGAGCTGGACGTGGGGGTTGTAGCCCCGGGCCGCGATCTCGGCCACGAGCCAGGACAGGCGCAGGGCTTCGGGCTCCTCGTCGAGGTAGTTGAGCAGATACGGATTCTGGTTGATGAACTTGGTGTCGAACTCCCCCTTCATGAACTCCGGATGGCGCAGGATCTGGCGATGGAAGGGGATGGTCGTCTTAAGCCCGCCGATGATGTACTCGCGAAGGGCCCGCTCCATGACCGAGACGACCTTGGGCCAGTTGCGGCCGTAGGAAATAAGCAGCGCGCCGGCGGAGTCATACTGGGTGGGGAATTCGTAGCCGGCGGTCAGACAGGAATCGAGCCGGATGCCCTGGCCGCCCGGGGACAGGTAGCGGGTGACCGTGCCGGCATTGGGGGCGAAATTCTGCTTGGGATCCTCGCAGTTGATGCGCAGCTGCATGGCCTGCAAAAGCGGGCGGGTGTCGGCGCAGTTGAAGCGCAGCTTGCCGCCAAAGGCGATGTTGATCTGCTCCTCGACCAGGTCCACGCCGTAGCGGCATTCGGTGATGCCGTGCTCCACCTGCAGCCGGGTGTTGACCTCGATCATGTAGGGTTCGCCCTCGGCGTCGACCAGAAATTCCACGGTGGCCAGGGAATAATACCCGGTCTCGCGCACCAACCGCTCGCCGTAGTCCTTGAGGCGCTGGCGCAGTTCCTCGGTCATGCCGCGCCAGGGAGACGGGGTGATCTCCACGAGCTTTTGGTGGTTGCGCTGCACCGAGCAGTCGCGTTCGTCAAAGGCGAACACGTTGCCGAAGCGGTCGCCGGCCACCTGGATTTCGATGTGGCGCACGCTGGTGAGCAGTTTTTCCACGAACAGGCGCGGGTTGCCAAACGAGGCCTGGGCCATGGCCGAGGCCTTGGAGAAAGCGGATTCGAGCTGGGACTCGGAATAAATTTCGTAGATGCCCCGGCCGCCGCCGCCGCCCTCGGCCTTAAGCATGATGGGAAAGCCGATTTTCTTGGCGATTTCCCGAGCTTCGGGGATGGTGACCGAGCCCTCGGAGCCGGGCACCACCGGGATGCCCAGGTTCATGGCCAGCTGGCGGGCCTCGACCTTGTTGCCCAGGCTTTTCATGGCGTCGGCCGAGGAGCCGATGAAGATGATGCCGGCTTCGGCGCACTTGCGGGGAAATTCGCAGTCTTCCGAGGCAAAGCCCCAGCCGGGATGGATGGCCACCACGCCGCGGGCCTTGGCTTTTTTGATGATGCCGTCGATATCCAGATAGGCCCGGGGATCGGGGCCCAGGGTGATGAGCTCGTGGGCTCCGGCCGTGGCCGGAGAGGTCATGTCCACGTCGGTTACGGTGAGCACGGGAATGGCGCGAAGCCGTTCGCGGATGGACCGCAGAACCCGGCGGGCGGAAATGCCCCGGTTGGCGACAAGAATCTTCTTTCCTTCAACTTCGGAAAGCACTTCCTGAAACGTCTTAGCGATCATGCTGTCCTCTGACCCCTGGGGGCGACCTGTCCATTCTCTAAAGAGTGACGATCCGGCGGGGGCCGGCATCAAAGGAGGGAGATATTCCCGCTATGAAGCGTCAAATCCTGCCCAGGGCCGGGATCGATGCGTCGCAGCCGAAGTCCCCCGTCCTCGGCCAGCCCAATGATCCGCGCCCGAAATCCATCCGATCCGCTTTCGCGCACGTACACTTCCCACCCCAGCCAGGCCAGACGGGCCTCCAGGAAACGGGACAGTTCGCGCGAATCCGATAGCGCAACGCACTGCCGATAGCAGGTTTGCCCAAACTTCACAAGATCGCACCACAGTGTAACCGCGCCGCCAACCTCGCCAAACATGTCGAGACTGGCCGCCGGCACGGCATGGTCCCGACGCAACAGCGCCGCATCCGGGGCGCTGGCCAAATTAAGGCCAATGCCGGCCACAACCTGCCCGCCCCGCTCTTCCAGCAAGATGCCGCCCACCTTCCGATCATCGGCCAGCAGATCGTTTGGCCACTTGACCCTGGTCACAAGCCCCCGGGCGTACAGGGCGTCGCACAGGCACCCCCCCACCAGCACCGGGGCCATGGCGGCCAGATTCCCGGTCGCGCCCGGCCAGGACAGGGCGGCGTAGAGGTTGCCCGGCGGCGAAACCCAGTCCCGGCGCATCTGCCCCCTTCCCCGGGTCTGGGACACGGCCACGACCGAGGCAAAGGGGGGCAGCAGCCCGGCCCCGGCAAAGGCCCAGGCCACGTCCAGGCTGGATCCGCACGGGCCGACCACCAGCACGGGGTCGGGAACGCTCCCGGCCGGACCCATGGCCCGCAGCCATTTCCCGGCCGTCGGGCCGTGCTCCGGGCCAAGGGCCAGCGCGCGCCACGGCCCAAGCCGGGCCAGATCGGCCGCCCACAGGGGATGGAAGCCCTCGAGAATAGCAGGAGAAACGGGTCCGGCCAGGCCCGCGCCGCCCGAGGCCCACAGCCAGACGCCGCCGCCGGCGAAGGGGTTTTGCGGCAACTGCGCCTCCCCCCCTGGATTTTTCGAGGGTTTTGGGACAAAGTCCGCCCCGGAGTCATGCATGAAACGGTATCTCGTAGGCGGCGCGGTCCGCGATATTCTGCTCGGCCGGCCGGTTGTGGACCAGGATTACCTCATTGTCGACGCAACACCCGAGGCGTTCGTCAGACGGTATCGAAGAGCCAGGCAAGTCGGCAAGACCTTTCCCGTTTTCATGCTGGGCAGCGCCCAGTACGCCTGGCCGCGCGGGGAAGATCTCAACGAGGATCTGCTCGCCCGGGATCTCACCATAAACGCCATGGCCATGGGCGATTCCCGGCATATCGCGGGCCGGCTGCACTTTCATCCCCTGGCCCTGGCCGATCTGCGCGACCGGCTGCTGCGCCCCTGCGGCGAGATGTCGATGTTCGACGATCCGCTGCGGGTCTACCGGGCGGCCCGCTTTGCCGCCTCCCTGCCGGATTTTTCGCCCCATCCCGAGCTGATTGCCCAGATGCGGGCCGTGGCCGCCTGCGGCGCGCTCGCCGACGTGTTCGCCGAGCGGGTGGCCCAGGAAGTGCGCAAGGCCCTGGACGCGCCCAAACCCTCGCGCTTTTTCGCGCTTTTGGCCGAAACCGGCTGCCTGTTGCCCTGGCTGCCGGAACTGGAAGCCGCCCGCCACATTCCGGCCGGGCCACCTGAATTCCACGACGGCAGCGTCTTTGCCCACATGCTCGACGTGGTGGACAAGCTTGCCGGGGAACCGCTGGCCGGCTGGATGGCCGTGTGCCACGACCTGGGCAAGATCAGCACGCCCCAGTGCGAATGGCCGCGCCACCATGGGCACGACGACCGGGGCGTGGAGGTGGCCGAGGAACTCGGACGCCGGCTCAAGCTGCCCAACCGGGTTCGCGAGGCCGGGGTGGCGGCGGCCAAGCTGCACATGAAAGCGGCGCGCTATAGCGAACTGCGAGCCGGCACCCGGGTGGACATGCTGACCTGGCTGCACAAGCACGAGATGGTGGAGCCGCTTTTCGCCCTGGTGCGGGCCGACAGCGGCGAGGACGTCTTTCCCCAGGCCAAGCGCGACCTCAAGATCATGCTTTCGGTGCATCTGCCCGGCCGGCAGCGCCAGCGCGGCCCCCTCTCGGGCGAGCGGCTGCGCAGCCTGCGCTGCCAGAAACTGGCGGAAGTCGACCGGGAACAGGGCCGCACGCCCGAAGGCCGCGGGGACGGCGACGCGCCGCTGGTGCTGCCGGGCGATTGAGGACGCGGCTGAAAACGCCGATAGTCCGAGGCCACAGCGCAAGTGGCAAGGAAGAGAACCCCAGGCGGAAGAGAGCCTCCGGCGGCCGGGGGCGACCATCCCCCCGGCCCCCCATCTGAAAGAAGTGTTGCGCCGAGGAGTTCGAGCCCCCCCTTCCTCGTATTTTGCCCGCAAAAAAAGCCGGGACGGCGAACCGTCCCAGCTTTGTGAACTGTTTCGTGAGCGCCGCGCGCAGCAACAGTCGGCCTAGTGGCGATGCTCCAGGCGGTATTCTTCCTTGAGCAGCGAATCAGCCAGGGGCACGGCGTTTTCGTCGCGGCCGCAGAACAGCCGGGCCTGCTCCTCGCACACCAGGGCGTTGGAGAGCACCTCGTCCATGCTCTCGACCTTGATGATTTCCATGTCCTTGAGGATCACCTCGGGCACGTCCTTCAAGTCCTTTTCATTCTCGGCCGGAATGAGCACCGTGCGAATAAGGCCCCGGTGGGCGGCGAGCAACTTCTCGCGCAGTCCGCCGATGGGCAGCACCCGGCCGCGAAGCGTAATCTCGCCGGTCATGGCGATGTCGTTTCGCACCGGGATGTTGAGCAGGGCCGAGATGACCGTGGTGGCCAGGGTGATGCCGGCCGACGGGCCGTCTTTCGGGATGGCGCCCTCGGGCACGTGGATGTGCATGTCGATTTCCTTGTGGAAATCGGACTTGAGGCCGTAGAGCCCCGAGCGCGAGCGCAGGTAGGACAAAGCCGCCCGGGCCGACTCCTGCATGACGTCGCCCAATTTGCCGGTGATCTCCACCTTGCCCGTGCCGGGCATGATGGCCGCCTCGACCATGAGCAACTCGCCGCCGACCTCGGTATAGGCCATGCCGGTGCACAGCCCCACCTTGGGCGCGGGCTCCATCTCGCCGTGGCGATGCTTGGGCACGCCCAGGTAGGATTCCAGGTTCTCCGCCGTGATCTCGAAGTGCTTGTCCGCTTCCTGGCCTTCCACGAGCTTTCTAGCCACCTTGCGGCAGACGCTTGCGATCTCGCGTTCGAGATTGCGCACCCCGGCCTCGCGGGTGTAGCGGCGGATGATGGTCAGCAGGGCTTCGTCGGTCAGGCTGACGTTGTCCGGCGACAGGCCGTGCTGCTCGATGTTCTTGGCGAGCAGGAACCGGCTGCCGATTTGCGCCTTCTCGGTTTCGAGATAGCCCGGAATGCGGATGATCTCCATGCGGTCCTGCAGCGGCAGCGGGATGGAGTGCAGGGAGTTGGCCGTGGTGATGAAAAAGATCTTGGACAGGTCGTAGTCCAGATCCAGATAGTGGTCGTTGTAGGCGTAGTTCTGCTCGGGATCGAGGACTTCGAGCAGGGCCGAGGAGGGATCGCCCCGGAAGTCCGTGCTCATCTTGTCCACTTCGTCCAGGCAAAAGACCGGGTTGTTGAATTTGACCCGCTTGAGCGACTGGATGATCTTGCCCGGCAGCGCGCCGACATAGGTGCGGCGATGGCCGCGAATCTCGGCCTCGTCGCGCACGCCGCCAAGGGACAGGCGCACGAATTCCCGGCCCATGGCCCGGGCAATGGACTTGGCCAGCGAGGTCTTGCCCACGCCCGGCGGGCCGACCAGGCACAGGATCGGGCCCTTGATGCGGTCCACGAGCTTTTGCACGGCCAGAAACTCGAGGATGCGCTCCTTGGGCTTGTCCAGGCCGTAGTGGTCGGCGTTGAGGATTTCCTCGGCGGCCAGGATGTCGAGATCGGTGTCCTGGTAGACCTGCCAGGGCAGGTCGAGAATCCATTCCACGTAGTTGCGCACAACAGTGTATTCGGCCGAGGACGGCGGAATCTGACGCAGCTTCTTGATCTCGCGCAGGGTCTTTTCCCGGGCTTCCTCGGGCATGTTCTTTTCGTCGAGGCGCTTTTCGAATTCCACGGCCTCGGCGGCAGGATCGTCCTCGCGGCCCATCTCCTTGTTGATGGCCTTGATCTGCTCGTTTAAATAGTACTCTTTCTGGTTCTTCTCCATCTGCTGCTTGACGCGGTTTTTGATCCGCTTCTCGATGGAGGAAATCTCGATCTCGCCCTGGAGGAAGGCATAGGTCTCTTCCAGGCGGCGCATGGGTTCGAGCTCTTCGAGCACGCCCTGCTTCTTGATATAGTCCACCTTGAGGTGGGGCATCACCGCATCGGCCAGGCGGCCGGGCGAGGTGATGGAATTAATCGCCAGGATGGTTTCCGGGGCCAGCTTCTTGTTGATGCGGCCGTAGTGCTCCAGGGATTCCTGGGTGGCCCGGATCAGCGCGTCGGATTCGGGACCGTGGGTCTCCTCTTCCGGCACCCGGCGCACGGTGACCATGGGATAGTTGGCGTCCTCGCCCATGGTCATGGTCTCGGACTCCCACTCGGCCCGGTACAGGCCTTCGAAGAGCACCTTGATGGTGCCGTCGGGCAGGCGCAGCATCTGCAGGATCTTGCTCACCGTGCCCATCTCGAAGAGATCCTCGGAGGTGGGTTTTTCGGTTTCCGGCGAGCGCTGGGCCACCAGGAATATCTTCTTGTCATGGGCGGCGACGGCCTGTTCGATGGCTTTGATCGAGGCCTCGCGCCCGACGAACAGCGGCGCGATGGAGCGCGGGAACATCACCACTTCCCGCAGGCTCATCATGGGCAATCGTATGGTTTCGGCGGCGAACCGATTGTTATCGAACGTAAATCCGGTCATGCATCCTCCCGCTCACGGGGTTTTTATCGGCTTGCGCCGCCGTCGGACCGGGGCTGTCCCGATCCGGCGGCGAAGCGTCAGGTAGTGAGGTAAGGCCGGAAAACCCGTTGTCAAACGCGAGGCGACAGGGCTTTAGGCGGTTTTGACTTCCTGATGATAGAACAAAAGCGGTTCGATGCCTTTTTCCACCACGGCCTTGTTGACCACGCACTCCTTGACGCCGGTAAGCGACGGCAGCTTGTACATGATCTCCAGCATGATGGTTTCCATGACGTTGC
The DNA here is from genome assembly GCA_046567015.1 of Acidobacteriota bacterium. Lineage (GTDB taxonomy): Bacteria > Desulfobacterota > Desulfovibrionia > Desulfovibrionales > Desulfovibrionaceae > Solidesulfovibrio. The sequence continues at coordinate 8,783 of JBKICS010000367.1, forward strand.
GCAGGCCGCGCGCTCCGGTCTTGCGCTCGATGGCCTTCTGGGCGATGGCGTCCAGGGCGTTTTTCGAGAAGCGCAGCCGCACCTTGTCCAGTTCGAAAAGCTTCTGGTACTGTTTGACCAGGGCGTTTTTCGGTTCGGTCAGGATGCGCACCAGATCGTCCTGGGTCAGTTCCTCAAGGCTCGTGAGGATGGGGATGCGGCCGACGAATTCGGGGATGAGCCCGAACTTGATCAGGTCGGCCGGATGGGCCTGGGTGAGCAGCTTCGACAAGTCGTCATCGCTTTTGGACTCGACCTTGGCCCCGAAGCCCATGGCCGAACCGCGCTGGCGCTGGCCCACGATCTTGTCCAGGCCAATAAACGCGCCGCCCACGATAAACAGGATATTGGCGGTGTTGAGCCGGATGAATTCCTGCTGCGGGTGCTTGCGGCCGCCCTTGGGCGGGATGTTGGCTTCGGTGCCCTCGATGATCTTGAGCAAGGCCTGCTGCACACCCTCGCCCGACACGTCGCGGGTGATGGACGGGCTGTCGCCCTTGCGCGCGATCTTGTCGATCTCGTCGATGTAGATGATGCCCTTGCTGGCCGCCTCGATGTCGTAGTCGGCGTTTTGCAGCAGCTGGACCAGGATGTTCTCCACGTCCTCACCGACGTAGCCGGCCTCGGTCA
>JBKICS010000368.1:0-4005 GCA_046567015.1 Acidobacteriota bacterium
GCGGCCAGGCGCACCTTGGCCGCCCGGGCCCGGGCCCCGGACAGGGCGAGCAGCTGCTCGATCAGGGCGTTTATATCCGTGTTGCTCAAGGCGTCGTCGGGCTTGCGGGCATAGGTCAGCAGCAGGCGGTTTATTTCCTTGCAGCGCGCCCCCTGGACCCGGATCTGGGTCAGGGCCCGGCGCATTTCCGCCAGATTGCCGGGCTCGGCGAAATCCTCGCCGTCCAGGATGTCCAGGGCCCAGCCGGCCTCCTCCATCATGATGGCCACGGGGTTGTTGATCTCGTGGGCCACTCCGGCCGCCTGCTCGCCCACGGCCGCCAGCCTGCCGCAGGCCTGCACCCGCTCCCTGAGCGCGGCGGTTTCCTGCCGGGCGGCGGCGAGGCGTCGGACCAGGCGTCGGGTGAGAAGCACGGCCGCCAGCACGGCGACGCCGCCAAAGGCAAGGGCCAATCCCGCCGCCAGGCGCAACGGCTCGGCCCCAAGTCCCCACACGACGGCCAGACAGCCGGTCAGGGGGATCAGGGCGGCCGCCAGCCAGGCCGTGACGCTTTGGCCCAGGCAACGGCCGGGGTCGGCGTCGTTCACGCGAGGCCTCCGGCCGAAAGCAGGGGAAACACAGTGGCGAACCGCATAAAAAAAGCATACGTCTCTAAAAGAGCTTTTACAAGGCGGCAGCGTTCGATCCTTTGAGCCAGGACTGCGAGGGAGGCCCCATGACCGACGGCGTCATCGATCTGATCCGGCAGTTGCGCGAACTCAAAGCCCACGAGAAATTGGCCGGATTTACCGGATTCGCCCTGGACCTCGGCGACGGCGGCCCGGCCAAGGAAGGCGTGCTCAAGATCGCCGAATTCGTGCGGCCCGACCACTCCGGCTACCTCACCCTGACCTTTCAGACCGATCCCGATCCCGAGCCGGACCGGCGCACGGCGCTCGGCGTCGTGTTCGACCGGTTCGCCCGCTTTGCTCAGGCCGCCGACGCGGGCACCGGCCAGGCCCGGTTCGGCCAGGGTTTTGAATACCTCATGGTCGTCAGCGGCGGCCTCTCCGACGGCGACGCCTGGTATGTGGTGGAATTCGATATTTATTACAAGAAGCTGGCCGGCCGGTTGCAAGCGCTTATCGAAGGTTCGGTGCTGCCCGGACTGACCGGCGTCATGCCCGTGACTTTCGAGCCGGTGAACTGGTGGGATGGGGCTTCCTGATGGGGCGAAGCGCCAGGGAGCGGGGCCGGGCAGCGGGCGTTGCCCTGGCCGGGCAAATGTCCTAAAGGAACGGGTGCGTCCGGTCTCGGCCGCCGCAATCACACCATGCAAGCCATATCGCAAAAAAAACGAGTCCTGACCGCCGCTGTCGGCCTGCCGGTGCTGGCTGCGGCCGTGGGCCTGGGCGGCTGGCCGCTCACCGTGCTGGTCGCCGCTGCCGTCGTGTGCGGTCTGCGGGAATTTTTCGCCATGGTCGGCCGGCCCGGGCCTGTCCTGGAAGCCGCCGGCTACGGGCTTGGCCTGGCCTGCGTCGTCTGCCTGAGTCTTGGGCTGTGGCCGGCGGTGGTGGGTGTCTTGGCCGGGGCGCTGTGGCTGGAACAGTTCGATTTCCTGCGCCGTTTTGCCGCCTTGGGCGAGAAGGAACCGCCGCGCGCCCGGCTCGCGGCCGCCGTCCTGTACGTGGCCGTGCCCCTGGGGCTGCTCGCCCGGCTGGCCCCCCTGGAGACCGCCTTTGTCCTGGCCGTGGTCATGGCCGCCGACACCGGGGCCTACTACGGTGGCCACGCCGTGGGCGGGGCCAAGGTCTGGCCGGCGGTGAGCCCGGGCAAGACCTGGGCCGGCACGGTCAGCGGACTGCTCGCCGCCGCCGTGGCGGCCGCCGCCTTCGCCCTGTTCCGGCCGACCGGCGTTGGTGTCTTGGCCGTGGCCGGCGCTTTGATGGCCCTGGTTTCCCAGTTTGGCGATTTTTTCGAATCCGCCCTCAAGCGCGCCGCCGGGGTCAAGGATTCCGGCGCGATCCTGCCCGGCCACGGCGGCCTGCTCGACCGCGTGGACGGCCTGCTCCCCGCCATCCTGGTCTACGCCGCCGGTCGGTCCGTGCTCGGTTTGGGCTAAGAGGAGCCGCCACCCGATGGACGACGCATCCTCCCTGGACCGCGACGGCCGTTTCGCCGCCTGCCTGGGTCGCCTGGAAGAACTCAAGGCCGTCAAAGCCCGGCGTGAAGTGCTGGAAGATCGGGTCTTGCTGGAGTTCTTGCGGACCAATCGCGGCCGCATCAACGAATTTCCCCTGCTGGAAACCGAGCAGCAAGGCCTCATGGACATGCTGCTGCGCCGGGCCGAGGGCCTGCATCCCGGCCATGCCTACATGAAGGAGCGTTTCTCGGCCTACCTCCTCGAACTCAATCATTATGGCAAGGCCAAGGCCGTGGGCGACGCCGCCGAGCAGGAAAAGCTCTGCCGTCGCCTGGAGCGCCAGGAGACCGTCCTGGCCAAATACCTGCAAGGCGCGATCTACGTCTCGTGCCTGATCAAGGACAATTTCAGCGACGCCGTTATCCGCCACTTCGGCGAGGACTCCCTGGGCAAGATCGAGGAGATCACCGCGACCATGGTCTTCGACGAACTGTATTGGCGGGCCTACATCGACCATTTCGTCCGGGAAGAGGTGCGCGGGGCCTACGACGGCATCCTGGCCGAACGGCGCTACCGTCTGCTGCGCGACGGCCAGCTGCTCATGGTGGCCTATCCCTTCGACGTCGTGCTCTCCAAACTCAAGGGCACCGCCAAGGCCATCTCCAAGACCCGCGTCCAGACCGCGTTCGAGGCCGCAAACGATCCCGAGGCCGATCGGGGCGACGTCGAGGCCGCCCTGGCCCTTTGCCTGCGGACCGACCTGGGCGAGGGCGACAAGCGCCTGGAACACGACGAGCTGCAGTTCGCGGCCCAGGTGGCGGTCCTGGACCCGCTGGCCGCCGAGTACCGGGCCGCCCTGATCGACGAGACCGTCGACGGCGAGATGCAGCGCGAAGCCCTGGCCGAGGCGGTGGTGGCCCTGTGTCTGGGGGCCATGGTGGCGCTGCGGGTGGTGCGCCTGGATTTCTCCCGGGCCTTGCGGGATTTTTCCGCCCGGGAAATCGCCCTGCTCGTCCAGGCGGCGGGCTTTTTCGACGCCAAGCATCTGGGCAGCGTCCTGGAATACGTCATGGAACTCGACCTGGCCCATCTGCTGCGGGAAAAAAGCCACGGCGACGCCGCCCGCATCCAGGTCAAATCCGTGCGGACCCGCCGGGCCGCCCGGGTCGATGTGGACGCCCTGGCCGAAACCGGGCTCAATAAGATCCGGCGCAAGCAGCTCTTCGAAGACGACCCGGATCAGCCGGACATGCTGCTGTGGCGGATGAAAAACGCCGCCGAACTGGAAGAGCGGCTGCGGCTGTTGCAGATCGAGCCGGAACTCGCCCGGGCCCTGGTCGGCTTGTGGGAGCACGCCGGCTGCAAAGTCGATCTCTACCTGTGCATCAATCTGGCGGCGCTCGGGAAGGTGGCCACCAACCTCCCCGCCCGCGTCGCCGAAATTCTTGGCCGCTACGGCATCGCCCCCCCAGGGGCCGCCGATCCGGCAAAGGCGCGACGCGACGCATGACCCCAATTCCCGACGTTGACCCGGCCGCCCAAGGGGCCGGCTACATTTCTTCCCTGGCCGTTCCCGAAACCGGTCCAGCTCCCGGCCGGCCCCGCCGGCTGGCCTTGCTCGGGGCCACCGGCTCCATCGGCGTGTCCACCCTCAAGGTGGCCGCCGAGCATCCCGAGGCCTATCAGGTCGTGGCCCTGGCCGGCGCGACCAATGTGACGCTGCTCGCCGAACAGGCCGCCGCCTTTCGCCCGCCGGTCCTGGCCGTCCTGACCGAGGAACGGGCCAAGGCCCTGGCCGGGCTGCTCCCGGCCGGCTACCGCCCGGACATCCTGGTCGGACCGGCCGGCTACGCCGCCCTGGCCACCCTGCCCGAGGTCGATCT
>JBKICS010000369.1:0-11976 GCA_046567015.1 Acidobacteriota bacterium
CGGGGCACGTCGAAAAGTTCGTGGAAGACGTGGTTGACCGAAATGATGCGCAGATCCTTGGTCAACACCATCATGATGTCGGTGATGCCGTCGAGGATGGCGGCGATTTCCTGGCGACGCAGTTCCGACTCCTGGTGGGCGTCCTTTAATTCCTCCACTTTCTGGCGCAGTTCCTGGTAGAAGCCGAGCTTGCTGTGCTCGATGCCGATCAAGTCTTCCAAGGACGGGGGCTGGGGCAGGGCGTCACCGGTCTCAGGCGCCAGGCAGCGTCGGGGCAGGGGGGTGCGAAGGCGCGAAGGCGTCATGAAGGACTCCCGTCCGTCACGGGCCACGTCAAGCGTCAGCCGGCGCAAGGGCAAGGTGCGCGCCGGACTAGGCACGAGGCGGTCCAGGGTGTTGTCCGGAGCGGGCAGCTCCGGCATATCCCGGGATTTTTCATCCCCTCCGGCAGGCGCGGACATGATGCCGTCCATGGGACACGGCCGTCAGGACAACAGCAGGCAGGCCGGCTCCTCGCCACGGGCCGCGGGCCGGGAGACGATGAGGCGGTCGGGACCGGCGGACTCTATGGCGGCAATGGCCCCGAGGTCCAGGAAATCCTGGAGGGCGGCCACGGCGCGGATGCGAAAGGCGGCCATGGGCTGGCGGGTCAGGCCGGAAAGCCGGCGCAGGGCGAGGAAATCCAGACGCAGGGCGGCCGGGCCGTGGGACAGGAAGGCGGCCAGCCAGCGGCTGAAACCGTCGCTGCCGAGCGGCGCGCGGGCGGCGAGCAGCCGTTCCAGGCGGGCCGCGTCGCCAAAGGCGGCCAGCATGCGGGGGCTGACGTCCACGGCGCAGATGCCGGCGGCGCGGTCGCATAAAAGCGTGTTGAGCAGGCGCACTTGAAGGGCGTAGCAGCCGGAGGCGTCCTCGACGTCGATGCGGGCCGAGGCGAGTCGCCACAGGGAGCGTTCCAGGCGTCTGGCGTCAAAGCGCCGGGCCTTGGGCCGGATCAGGCGGGCCAGGTCGCGCAGGGAAAAACGGGCCGAGCCCTTGGCCTGGCCGCGAAAGGCCAGCAGCAGGCAGCCGAGAAAGGCCTCGAGGTCGTCCTGGTCCAGACGTTCGCCGCTAAAGCGGATGGCGGCGTCGGGCCAGCAGGTCTCCAGGGCCACGCCCTCTTGCCACTGCCGGGGGGAGGAGCCCCGGGCGGCAAACAGGTCCGAGGCCATCACCAGGCCGAGCAGGCGTTCGGACAGCCCCTGTTCCAGGCTGTCGGCGGCGCAGGTTTGCGGGGCGCTGTCCAAGGGGCTGGTCAGGGTCATGGCGTCGAAGCCGATCTCATCGTGGTACATGGTCGTCTTCCCCCCTGGCTCGCGCCTGTTTTGCCCCCATCGGTGCGGGCTCGCCGGCGGTTTAGCCGGGCGGCTGGTTGCGGGCCGGGACGTCGCCTGACGCCCCGGCCCGACGGTCTGCTAGGCGTTGCGACGCAGGGTGGCGAGCATCCCGCGCAGTTGGCGCAGGTGGCCGCGTTCCTCGTCGAGCAGCTGCTTGACGATGCCGGATTCGGCTTCCGGCAACAGGTCCATCATCTCCCGGAAGTAGAGGATGGTGTCTTTCTCGAAGCGCGAAGCCACCTCGATGGCGCCGATGGCGTCGGCGGCGTCGGACAGCTCTTTCTCCGGGGCGCCGCCGCAGAACAGGGCGTGGGAGTCGAGCAGGGCCTGGACGTATTCCATGTATTCTTCTTCGTTGCTGCCGGCCGGGAGCTCGATCTTGGCGATGCGTCCGGCCATGCCCTCGAAGATGGCCTGATGGCGGGCTTCCTCGCCGGCAAAGAATTCCAGGAATTTCTTGATGGCGGGATCGGTGGCGGCCGCCGCGGCCGCGCTGTAGACGTTGCGGCCCCGGCGCTCGATCTCGATGGCCGTGCCGACAATGTCGCTGGCGCTGAAAAAGCGTGCCATATGGGTCTCCTTAAGTAAGAAGCCTCCGGCGGCCGGGGAGGATCATCCCCCCCGGACCCCCTGGAAGGGGGGAACGATGCCCCCCGTATTGTTCGTCGTGTGCGTCACGTCCGCCGTTTACAGCTCGTTGGGCAGGGCCTTGAGCTGGGCGTAGGTGTACACCGGGCCGTCCACGCAGACGTAGCTCGAGCCGATGTTGCAGCGGCCGCAGATGCCGATGCCGCATTTCATGCGTTTTTCCAAGGTGGTCAGGATCTGCTCATCCGGGAACTCCAGCTTCTTGAGGGCTTCCAGGGTGAACTTGATCATGATCGGCGGGCCGCAGGTGATGGCCACGCAGTTCTCGGGCTTGGGCGCCATCTCCAGAAGCACGTTGGGGATAAGGCCCACCTTGTGCTCCCAGCCCTCGGCCTCGCGGTCGATGGTCAGCGTGGTTTCGATGTCGGCGCGCGAGGTCCACTCGGGCAGCTCGGCGGAAAACGCCATGTCCAGCGGCGAACGCGCGCCGTAGAGCAGGCGGATCTTGCCGAAGTCGGCCCGGTTGTCGAGCATGTACAGGAACAGGGTGCGCAGGGGGGCCATGCCGATGCCGCCGCCCACGAACACGATGTCCTTGCCCTTCATGTCCTCGACCGGGAAGGGCTTGCCCAAGGGGGCGCGCACGCCGACCTTGTCCCCGGCCACGAGGTTGTGCAGCTTGGCGGTCACTTCGCCGGCCCGCATGACCGAGAACTGCAGGTAGTCCATGCGGGTGGGGGGCGAGTTGATGACGAAAGTGGACTCGCCGATGCCCGGGGCCGAGAGCTGGCCCACTTGTCCGGGTCCGAATGTGAACGCGGCCATCTTGGCCTCGTCGTCAAAGCGCACCCGGAAGGTCTTGATGTTGTGCGTCTCCTGGACGGTCTCCAGGATGGTGGCGACTTCCGGCAGATAGGGATTGAAAGGATCGGTCATCTGGACACCTCTAGGCCTTGGCCTTGGCGACGGCGTTTTGCACGATTTCGCGGATATCCACGGAAACCGGGCAGCTTTTGACGCACCGGCCGCAGCCGCAACAGGCGATCAACCCATCATGCAGGGTCGGGTAATAGCTGAACTTATGTCCCACGCGGTTTTTCAGGCGATGGGCCTTGGTCGGACGCGGGTTGTGCCCCGAGGCCTCCAGGGTGAACTGGAAGTGCATGCAGGCGTCCCAGGAACGCAGACGCTTGCCGGAGGTGCCCGAGCCCTCGTCGGTGATGGAGAAGCAGTAGCAGGTGGGGCACAGGTAGGTGCAGGCGCCGCAGCTGATGCACTTGTCCGATTGGTCGCGCCAGAAGTCCATGTCGTCGAACCGCGCCAGAAGCGCCGCCGGCGAAGTGGAGATGTCCGGGGCCTCGCCCAGGGCTTCGCGGGTCTTGGTCTTGACGTCCTCGGCTTCGGCGACCTTGGCCGCGCCGTCGGTCAGGGCCGGGTTGGCGAGCAGGGGCTCGCCCTTGGCGCTGACGGCCTCGACCAGGTAGCCGCCGGCAATGGGCGTCAGCAGCAGGTCGGAGCCGGCCGGGTCGGCCGGGCCGGAGCCCACCCAGTGGCAGAAGCAGGTGTTTTCCGTCTTGTCGCAGGCCATGGTGATAAACACCGTGGCGTCGCGGGCGGCGATGTAATACGGATCAGGGTACTTCTTGCCCATGTAGACGCGGTCGAAGATCAGAAATCCGCGCGCGCCGCAGGGCTTGGACCCGAAGACCACGGTCGGTTGGGCCTCGGTCTTGGGATCGAGTTTGAGGGTGGGATGGACGTCCTCGCCTTCCTTGCCATACGTGTAGCTGAAAAGCTCCTGGCTGGCCGGAAAGACGGAACCCTTGGGCGGGGCGGTGGCGTCGGAACCGAAGACCGGCGTCTTGGCCGGGTCGTAGGCCCGAAACACCACGGCGCCGCCTTCCTCGACGGGGACGAGCACCCGGCGCTCGGCAGCCAGGGCCTTAAGCCACTCGGGGAGTTTTTCCCGGGAGATGTATTTGACGGCGGCCATTACCAGCTTCGCTCCTTGATGTTGAGCTCCTCGACCTTGAACTGCAGAAGCGGCGGGATCGCGGTAGCGTCGACGCCGGCCTGGTAGTCGAACAGGTCGTGGATGGTGCGATTGAGGTGCTTTTTGAGGGCCAGGACCGGGATGTCCATGGGGCAGGCCCGCTGGCATTCGCCGCACTCCGTGCAACGCCCGGCCAGGTGCATGGCGTGCACCACCTGGAACATGAGCTTTTCCGTCACCGAGTCGTCCTGGGACAGCCAGTGCGGCTCGCGGCTCTGGGCGATGCAGTGGTCGCGGCACACGCACATGGGGCAGGCGTTGCGACAGGCGTAGCAGCGGATGCAGCGGTCCATGTGGTAGCGCCAGAAGGCCATGCGGTCGGCCACGCTCATGGCGTCGAGGGCGTCCAGATCGGCGGTGGCCGCCGGGCTGGCCGTGGGCAGGGGGGCCGGGTCGCCGACGAACTGGTCGGAGAGCACGGCGTTGGGGAACTGGCAGCGCAGGCACTTGTCGGCGGCCACCTCGGCCATGGGCATGGCCACGGTCTTGCCGCCGGCGGTGACCGAGACGGACTTGCCGTCGCTGGTCACGGCCGTGACCACGCCGGCCTCGGTTCCGGCGGCGGCGAGCTTGGCCTTGACCTTGGTAAGGTCCACCACGCCGTCGCAGCCCGCGCCGAAAATCACGACGTTGTCGCGGTCGATCAGTTTTTCCTGGAGCAGTTCCACCACCGAGCGGGAGTCGCAGCCCTTGACCACGATGCCGACTTTCTTGCCGGTCATGGTCGGCAGGTAGACGGCCGGGTTGTGGATGTTAAGCGGCCCCCATTCGAGCTTGTCGACATCCTCGGCGCTGCGCATGAACAGCGGGGTGTTGTGCAGGGCGTCGTAGCCCTTCTGCCAACCGATGACGCATTCAAGGCCGGGCAAAGCCTCCTTGATGCGGGTTTTGAGATCCTCAAGCCGCGACACGGTTGCCTCCTTGGATGGCCGAAGCGACCTTGGCCAACAGTTCCGGAGCCACGGCATCGTAGCGCGGCGCCGGTCCCAGGGCGTGAATCTGTTCGGTGAAAACCGTCACCACTTTCTGCCAGCGCTGGCCTTCCGAAGCCGAGACCCAGGTGTAGTCGAACCGACCCGGATCGATGCCGAGGATGGGCAGAAAGCGCTTGAGGACTTCCAGACGGCGGCGGGCGTAGAAGTTGCCCTCGGCGTAGTGGCAGTCGCGCGGGTGGCAGCCGGAGACCAACACGCCGTCGGCGCCGTTGATCAGGGTTTTGGCGATGAACAGGGGATCAATGCGGCCCGAGCAGGGCACGCGGATGATCCGCAGGTCGGTGGGCTGGTTGAAGCGTCCAACGCCTGCCGTGTCCGCGCCGCCGTAGGAGCACCAGTTGCACAGGAATCCGACGATTCGCAGTTCCTTGCCGGTCAGGACTGGCATAAGGCGTTGACCTCCGCGAGGATTTGGTTGTCCGTGAAGTGCGACAGCTGGATGGCGCCCTGGGGGCAGGTCGAGGTGCAGATGCCGCAGCCCTGGCACACGGTCTCGATGACCTCGGCCTTTTTCTGGCCGCGGAAGTCCACTTCCTTGATGGCCTTGAACGGGCAGGTCATGATGCACTTGCCGCAGCCGACGCAGCGCTTGATGTCGACGCGGCTGATCTGCGGATCGCTTTCCAGCATGTCCTTGGAGAACAGGGCCAGCACCTTGGCGGCGGCGGCGCTGCCCTGGCCCACGGACTGGGGAATGTCCTTGGGGCCTTGGCAGGAGCCGGCCAGGTAGACGCCGGCGGTGTTGGTCTCGACGGGCTTGAGTTTGGGGTGGCTTTCCATGAAGAAGCCGTATTTGTCGTAGGAGATGCGCAGCTTCTCGGCCAGCTGCGGCGCGCCCTTGGCGGCTTCGGCGCCGGCGGCCAGGACCACCAGATCGGCTTCGATCTCGACCTGCGTGCCGGCCAGGGTGTCGGCCCCGCGCACCATGAGCTTGTCGCCCTTGGGGTAGACCATGGACACGCGGCCGCGGATGTAGCGCGCCCCGTATTCCTCCATGGCCCGGCGGGTGAACTCGTCGTACATCTTGCCCGGGGAACGGATGTCCATGTAAAAGACATAGGACTGGGAATCGGGGATGTGGTCCTTGGTCAGGATGGTCTGCTTGGCCGTGTACATGCAGCAGAATCCGGAGCAGTAGGGCCGATCCAGCGACTTGTCGCGCGAGCCGACGCACTGGATGAAGACGACGTTCTTCGGTTCCTTGCCGTCGGAGGGGCGCTTGATGTGGCCGCCGGTGGGACCGGAAGCCGAGAGCAGGCGCTCGTACTGCAGGCCGGTGATGACGTCGGGGTAGCGGCCGCCGCCGTATTCCGTGACCTTCTTGATGTCGAACAGGTCGTAGCCGGTGGCGGCGACGATGGCGCCGACGTCTTCGGTCACGATCTCATCGGTCATGTCGTAGCGGATGGCCCCGGTGGGGCAGACCTTGGCGCACACGCCGCACTTGCCCTTGACAAACTGGCGGCAGGTGGTCGGGTCGATATAGGCCTTTTTCGGAATGGCCTGGGGGAACGGGATGTTGATCGAAGTGCTCGGCCCGATCTTCTCGTTGAAGGCGTCGGGGTTTTTCTTGCTCGGGCACTTCTCCATGCAGGCGCCGCAGCCGGTGCACAGTTCCCAGTCCACGTAGGTGGCTTTTTTCTTGACCTGGACCTGGAAGTTGCCCACGTAGCCGCCGATGGAATCGACTTCGGAGTAGGCGTGCAGGGTGATGTTGGGGTGCTGGGCCACGTCCACCATCTTGGGGCCGAGGATGCAGCTCGAACAGTCGACCGTGGGGAAGGTCTTGTCGAGCTTGGCCATCTTGCCGCCGATGGAGGATTCGCGTTCGACCAGGACGACCTCGAGGCCGCCGTCGGCGCAGTCGAGCGCCGCCTGGATGCCGGCCACGCCGCCGCCGATGATCATGACGCGCTTGTTGACCGAGAACTTGCTGGGAATAAGCGGCGCGTCGCGGCGCAGCTTTTCCACGGCGATGCGCACCAGGTCCAGCGACTTGTTGGTGTTGGCCTCGCGGTCCTTGCCGATCCAGGAGACGTGCTCGCGGATGTTGGCCATTTCGAACATGAAGCGGTTAAGCCCCGCCCGCTCGACGGCCTTGCGGAAGGTGGGCTCGTGCATGCGCGGGGTGCAGGAGGCCACCACCACGCCGGTGAGATTTTTATCCTTGATGGCCTGGATGATGCCGTCCTGGCCAGGTTCCGAGCAGGCGTACATGGTGTCCGTGGCGTAGACGACCTCGGGAAACTCCAGGGTAGCCTTGGCCACGGCAGCAGTATCCACCGTGCCTTCGATGTTGCTGCCGCAGTGGCAGACGAAAACGCCGATTCGCATTGCCTATGCTCCCTCGCCTGTTAGTCCGCGCCCGACAGGGCCTTGGAAAGGACCGGCCTCGGGTCGACGTTGAGCTTGCCGAAACCGATTTCCGCGTCCGGTATGTTGAGCGCCACGCCCATGAGCTGGGTGAAGTAGGGGACCGGGATGCGGTAGCTCGTTCCCATGGCCCGGTTGACCTGACCCTGTCTGAGGTCGAGGTTCATCTGGCACAGGGGGCAGGCCACGGCGACCATGTCCGCGCCGATGCCGACGGCGGCTTCCAGGAGCTTGCCGGTAAGATTCGCCGTAACGTCGGGCCGGGGAATGCCGTAGGAGGCGCCGCAGCATTCGACCTTGAGCGGAAAGGGCACGACCTCGGCGCCCAGGGCGGCCAGGATGTTGTCCATGGCCATGGGATTTTCCCAGTCGTCAAAGGCCATGAGCTCGGGCGGCCGGTTCATGATGCAGCCGTAGTAGCAGGCCACCTTGAGGCCCTTGAGCGGCGTGCGCACGGCCGATTTGATCGTGTCCAGACCGACGGTTTCCACCAGGGCCTGGAGCACGGAGATGGCGTTGACGTCGCCCTCGTAGGGCTCGTCCAGGAGCTTGTTGACCTTCTCCTTGAAGGCGTCGGCCTCAATGCGGTGGTTGGCCGTGCGCAGGTTGGTCAGGCAGCTCGGACAGGGCGTGGCCGCGGCCTTCATGCCCATGTTGGACACGAGCTGGAGGTTGCGGGCGGACAGCGCGCAGGAGAGGTAATGGTCCTTGGTGTGGGCCGGGGTGGAGCCGCAGCAGCTCCAATCGGGGATGTCGACCAGGGACAGGCCCAGGGCGGCGCACACGGCCCGGGTGGACGTGTCGTACTCCTTGGAGGTGCCCAGTCCCGAACAACCCGGGTAGTAGGCGATAGCTTCGCTCATGAGTTGGACTCCCTGTCAAAACGCTCGAAAATCCGGGCCACGTGCTCCTTGCCCTGGATATCGTGGGGCTTCATGGCGAGCTTGCCCTTGGGCAGGATTTTGGGGCCGAGATCCATGTCGGTCCAGAAGCGCCCGGTCTTGGTCACGTAGTTGATCAAAAGGCCCAGTTCGAAGACCCGGCCGTGGGCCTTGACCGAATCCAGGAAGCTGTCCCAGAAGGTCTTGACCTGGGGCACGGCGGCATACCCCTCGCGGCGGGCCATGTGGCGCAGCACGTCCATGATGCGGGCGATGTCGATGTTGTTGGGACAGCGCGTGGTGCAGGATTCGCAGGTGGCGCACAGCCAGACGGACTTGCTGGAAAGCACGGTCTTTTTCTGGCCCATCTGGACGAGACGCATGATCTGGCTGACGGGTATGTCGTAAACGAAGGTGTACGGACATCCGGCCGTGCAGTTCCCGCACTGGTAGCACAGGCTGACGTTCTGGCCGGACTCCTCCTCCACCCTGTGTACGAAATCCTCGTCATGGTCGCGGGTGAGATTGATGATGTTCATTCAGTCCTATCCGGTTGACGTGAAAGGTGACGACACGATCGCAAGCGGAGCGTCCAAGGGGCCCAGACCTCCGGTATGCACGACGACCACAGCCCGGGGTGGATAGCACGGCGGTCAGTGGTTTTCCACCCCGGACCGGGCGTCGAGCCTGGAGGAAATAGCTGTGCAAATTCAGTTGCTTGCGCCTAAGCCGAGTGATCTGGGCGCTCGGCCTTGTATCGGAGTGGAACAAGGCCGGAAATTTGAGCCCTGTTGGGCTGCATTATAAGTCCATTTGGCCGGGAGGCAAGTTTGCCAGGCGTCCAAAAGGGCATGGCCGGGACCGCTGCCACGGTCGGTGGCCATGTCGCTCGTGCCGGTGTTGTCAAGCGGGGGTCGAGCCGCGGCTGCCGCGCGGAGCGCGTCGGTTGCGCCGGATGGTGGCAGGCGGGCCTTCGCCCCTGGCATCAAAGGGGGGGCCCGAAGGCCCCCCACAGTTGCGAATCCGCAGTCCTTACAGGGCGGCGGTGTAGATGTCGGTAACGTCCTTGTCGGTCGGGCAGCGGGGGTTGGTGAAACCGCAGGCGTCCTTCTGGGCGTTGCCGGTCATGGTCGGGATGTCGGAAGCCTTGACGTCCTTGCCGTACTTCTTGCCAAGGGCGATCAGGCCGTCGGGGATACCGACGTCGGCGGACAGCTGGCGAATGGCCTTGAGAGCCAGTTCGGCGGCGTCGCGGGGAGCCATGCCGGTGATGTTCTCGCCCATGATTTCGGCCATGGCGGCAAACTTCTCGGCTTTGGCGATCAGGTTGAACTTCTCGACGTGGGGCAGCAGGATGGCGTTGCACTCGCCGTGGGGCAGGTCGTAGAAGCCGCCCAGCTGGTGAGCCATGGCGTGGACGTGGCCCAGGGAGGCGTTGTTGAACGCCATGCCGGCCAGGTATTCGGCGAAGCACATGCCTTCGCGGGCTTCCATGTCCTGACCGTTGGCAACGGCCTTGCGCAGGTACTTGAAGATCAGCTTGAAGGCTTCGATGGCGCAGGCGTCGGTCATCGGGTTGGCGATGGTGGACACATAGGCCTCGACGGCGTGGGTCAGGGCGTCCATGCCGGTGGCGGCGGTCAGCGCCGGGGGCATGCCGACCATCAGGACCGGGTCGTCGATGGCGATGTGCGGGGTGACGCGCCAGTCAACGATGGCCATCTTCACGTGGCGGGACAGGTCGGTGATGATGCAGAAACGGGTCATTTCAGAGGCGGTGCCGGCCGTGGTGTTGACGGCCAGGTAGGGCATGAAGGGCTTGGTGGACTTGTCCACGCCTTCGAAGTCATGGATCTTGCCGCCGTTGGCGATGCAAAGGCCGATGCCCTTGCCGCAGTCGTGCGAGGAACCGCCGCCCAGGGTGATGAGGCTGTCGCAGCCGTTGGCTTTGTAGACTTCCACGCCCTTGTGGACGTTCGCGTCGGTCGGGTTGGGGATGGTCTCGTCGTAGACATGGTACTTCATGCCGGCGGCGTCGAGGAGATCGGTGATCTGCTTGCAGATGCCGACCTTGACCACGCCCTTGTCGGTGACGATCAGCGGTTTGCTGCCGCCGAGGGCTTTGATCTTCTCGGGGATGGCCTTGGAGGCGCCGATACCGATGAGGGTCACGCTGGGAATGAAGAAACCGTAAACTTGCTCGCGAACAGCCATGGTGCCAACCTCACTTGGGTTAAGGTTAAGGTTTTGCGAACGGACCCCAAACCTGATTTCCGTTTGGCGTAAGCGTAAACGCTGCCCCTCCTAGAGCAATTCCCGGGCCAAGTTTGCGTCTCAGCTATTTCAAGCGGTTAAAACGTCAGACCTTTTCCCGGCCGGGGCAGTCTGGGCGATTGCGGGCCACCGTCCGGGACCGCAGCCGGTCGCCATGCCGGCACGACAATCCAAAAACGAGCCAATTAGGCGGGTTGGCGGGAGTTGGACAACTTGTCCCAGGGCATGGGTGGGGTTGGGTAAAAAGGAGACATCGCTGCGCCGCGGGGCGAGTTGTCCCCGGCCCGACCAGGAACGGCCAAAAAAAACAGCGAGATTATGCGTTGTTGCAGTATTTATCCGACTCCGATCGAGCCGAGACAAAATGACACAAGGGGCTTTTCACGCCCCCCTTGGCCGGTGACAGACCGGGGACTCAGGCCATTTCCGAGGCGCTTGACGGGAGACTGCTGCTTGGTTATTTTGCCAAATATACAATTTTGGGTGTGCTCCCCGCCCAACCTGCCAACCCTGGTGGAGGAATGCCGGCATGATTTCCGGTCGTCACCGGATCGCCATCGGTATTTGCTACGGCAAGGCCAGCCGGGACGTTCCAGGAGGTCGCCATGCGCGTACTGTTCATCTGTGTCCACAACAGCGCCAGAAGCCAGATGGCCGAGGCGTATCTGCGGCAAATGGCCGGCGAGGGCCTGACGGTGGAAAGCGCCGGCCTCGATCCCACGGTGGTCAATCCCCTGGTGGTGGCGGTCATGGCCGAGGAGGGCATCGACCTGTCGGGCAAAAAGACCCAGAAAGTCTTCGATCTGTTTCGGGACGGCCGCTTGTTCGACGCGGTCGTCACCGTGTGCGAGGAGTCCCTGGAAGGGCAGTGTCCGGTCTTTCCCGGCGTGACCCACCGGCTGCACCTGCCGTTTCCCGACCCGGCCGCCGTCACCGGCACGGACGAGGAACGCCTGGGCCAGGTGCGCCGCATCCGCGACGCCATCAAGGAAAGCATGGCCAAACTGGCCCGGGAACTGGCCTCCGGAACCCGCCGGCCCCTGGGCGACGCGTCGTAACGGCCTCGCCGGAAGCGTCGCCATCACCGCAATTTGCGATGCTGTCGCGAGCCCGGCCGCCGCGTTGTAACGGCCTTGCCGCACGCGCTCCGGACCGCGCTCCCTGCCGGGCGGGCCAGCCGTCGTCTCCTCCCCAGATCGGCCCAGGCCCGGCGACGACCGGACGCGACGCCCTCGGCGACGCCCTGGGCACGGTTGTGGCGGCCCGGCGAGGGCCGGCAGACGCGGCAACAGACAAGGAACAACAATGGACGCGAAGAAAAATATCCTGTTTCTGTGCACCGGCAACTCCTGCCGCAGCCAGATGGCCGAGGGGTTTGCCCGGGCGCTACGAAGCGACGTCCTGATCGCTTATTCGGCCGGCGTGGAAAAGCACGGGCT